>JALOPO010000503.1 GCA_025453855.1 Gemmatimonadaceae bacterium | reverse complement strand
GCGGTTCCGTCGCGGGACGACCCGCTGACGTGCCCCGCTACCTTTCGGGGCATCTTCGCCGGAGCCCCGATGATCCCCCCCGCGCCCCGCCCGTGACGGCGCCCGCCCTCGACCCGATCCTCGCGGGACTCAACGACGAGCAGCGCGCCGCCGTGGCGCACCCGGGAGGCCCCCTCCTCGTCGTGGCGGGCGCCGGCACGGGCAAGACGCGCACCCTCGTGCACCGCGTCGCCGCCCTCCTCGCCCGCGGCGTCCGCCCGGAGCGCGTGCTCCTCCTCACCTTCACCCGCCGGGCCGCGCAGGAGATGCTCCAGCGCGTCGAACGGCTCGTCGGCGCGCCGGCCACGCAGGTGCAGGGCGGCACCTTCCACGCCACCGCGCACCGGCTCCTGCGCCGCTTCGGCGAGCAGGCCGGCATCGCCCCCGGCTTCACGATCCTCGACCAGGGCGACGCCGTCGACCTCATGCAGCTCGCACGCTCGGCGAGCGGCATCGCGCCCAAGGAGAAGCGCTTCGCGCGCAAGGAGACGCTCCATGCCGTCTACTCGCGCCACGTCAACACCGACATCCCCGTCGCGACGCTCCTCGCCGACGAGTGGCCGCAGTTCGCCGACGACGCGCCGGCGATCCTGCGCATCTTCGGCGACTACGTGCGCCGCAAGGGCGAGCGCAACCTCGTCGACTACGACGACCTGCTCCTCTTCTGGGCGGCGATGCTCGAGGGCGACGCGGGGCTCGCCGCCCGCATCGCCGCGCTCTTCGACCACGTGCTCGTCGACGAGTACCAGGACACGAACCCGCTGCAGGCGCGGATCCTCCGCGCGCTCTGCGCGCCGCACGGCAACCTGACCGTCGTCGGCGACGACGCGCAGAGCATCTACGCCTTCCGCGGCGCGACGGTCCGGAACATCCTCGACTTCCCCGCGCAGTGGCCCGGTGCGACGGTGATCACGCTCGATCGCAACTACCGCAGCACGCAGCCGATCCTCGACACCGCCAACGCGGTGCTCGCCCAGGCGCGCGAGGGCTACCGCAAGGTGCTGCGCACCGACCGCACCGAGGGCGAGCGGCCGTGGCTCGTGCCGCTCCCCGACGAGCCGGCGCAGGTCGCCTTCGTCGTCGATCGCCTCCTCGAGCTCCACGAGGGCGAGGGGATCCCGCTGCGCCGCATGGCGATCCTCGTGCGCGCCGGCCACATGAGCGGCGCGATCGAGATCGAGCTCGCCGCGCGCCGCATCCCGTTCGAGAAGTGGGGCGGGCTGCGCTTCCTCGAGGCGGCGCACGTCAAGGACGTCCTCGCCTTCCTGCGCGTGACCGAGAACCCGCGCGACGAGGTGAGCTGGTTCCGGCTCCTGCAGCTCCTCCCCGGCATCGGCGAGGCGACGGCGCGCGCCGCCGTCGCGCGTCTCGAGCAGGGCGCGTGGACGCATGCGGCGCTCGTCGCGTGGCGACCGCCGCCGCGCGCCGCCGCCGCCCACACGGCACTCGTCGCGCTCCTCGCCGGGCTCCACGCCGGCACCGGCGACGCCGGCACCGACATCGCCACCGTGCGCGCGCTCTACGACGACATCCTGCGCGACCGCTACGACGACGCCCCCGCCCGCCTCGCCGACCTCGCCCAGCTCGCCCACATCGCCGCCACCTATCCGGGTCGCGGCGCCTTCCTCTCGGCGCTCGCCCTCGATCCGCCGACGGCCACCAGCGATCTCGCACGCGGTGGCGACGGCGAGGACGATGTGCTCGTCATCAGCACCGTGCACAGTGCCAAGGGCAAGGAGTGGGACGTCGTCTTCGTGCCGTGGGCGACCGACGGCGCCTTCCCGATGGCGCGTGCCCTCCGCGACCCGGCACAGGAGGAGGAGGAGCGACGGCTCTTCTACGTCGCGGTGACGCGCGCGCGTCACCGGCTGCACGTCGCCTACCCGCTCTTCTCGCCGTGGAGCGGCGGCCGCGAACAGCTCATGGGCCAGTGCTCCCGCTTTCGACGTCCGCGCGCTCCTCCGCAACCGCTTCACCTGACCGGCGCCGCCACCCACGCGCGCACCCCCGCCCACGGATCGTCGCGATGCGCGCGCGCCAGCGCGAGCAGCCGCGCCGTGGCGCGGACGATGTCGCCCTGCTCGTGCGCCAGCACCGCCTCGAACAGCGGGAGCCCGGTGCGATAGAGGCGCCCCGACAGCACCGACACCGTCGTGAGCCGGATCGACGCGAGCCGCGCCGTGTCGAGTGCCGCCGCCCGGGCCACCGGGCCGCGCAGCTCCGCGAGCGCCGCCGCGAAGACGCGCTCCCGCAGCGCGAGACGCGCCGCACGATCGCCCGGCAGCGCCCGGAACCCCGAGTCGAGCTGCGCGTGCGTGCGCTCCCAGAAGCCGCCGAGGACCAGCTCCGACCGCCAGCGCCGCGCCACCGCCTCGGCCGCCGCCGGCATCCCGCGCGCGCGGAAGAAGCGCTCCGCCCCGCGCGTCCCGATGAAGTTGGCCATGCTCTCGTTGAAGACCGCCTCGCCCGGTGCGTAGTACGTCGTGTGCACCAGCTCGTGGATCACCGTCTCGGCCAGCGCGAGCGTGTCGAGGGCGAGCGTCGTCGGCACCAGCGGATCGTCGAACCAGCCGAGCGTGCTGAACGCCGACGCCGGCCGCAGCACCGCATCCCACCCCTCGCCCTCCGCCTCCGCACGCGCCCGCTCCGCGGCGGCGAAGTCGAAGAAGCCGAGATACGGCACGCGGCCCACCACCGGGAACCACCACGTGCGGAACGCGAGCGAATCGCGGTAGGCCGCGCTCAGCACCAGCACGAGCGTGTCGCGATCGAGCCGCGAGAAGGTCGTGAACTCGCCGCCGGCGCGGAGGCCGAGCGAATCGAGCGCGAAGCGACGCGCGTCGAGGACGAGGCGCAGCTTCGCGCGCGTCGTCGCGTCGGTCGCCGGATCGGCGATCAGATCGACGATCGGCCGGCGCCGCGCGAGCAGGCGCCCCTCCTCGACCGCGGCCCGCACCAGATACCGCCCGCGTGGCGTGACGGCGAGCACCACGGCGGCGACGGCGAGGAGCACGAGCCCGAGGCGCAGGGCGAGGCGGAGCAGGCGACGGACGCGGAGCGGCACGACGGCGGAGCGCGAGGGGGCGGCGGACGCCGGACAGGCGGGCCGGGACGCGCCCGATGGCCGGCGCGCGACGAGCGGGGTCAATTTCACGCGCCGCCGAGC
>JALOPO010000502.1 GCA_025453855.1 Gemmatimonadaceae bacterium | reverse complement strand
GCTCAGGTGCGGGAAGAGCGCGTAGTGCTGGAAGACCATCCCGAAGCCGCGCCGCTCGGGCGGCAGGGCGACGATGTCGCGCCCGTCGAGGCGGATCGCACCGCCGTCGGGGCGTTCGTAGCCGGCGACCATGCGGAGCGTCGTCGTCTTGCCGCTCCCGCTCGCGCCGAGGAGCGCGAGCAGCTCGCCGGCGCGGACGTCGAGCGTCAGCGCATGCACGGCGACCTGCGACGCGAAGCGCCGCGTCACCTGGTCGAGATGGAGGGTGGCGGGGGCCGCGCTCATGCGCCCCTCGTCGGCTGCGGTCGGACGGTCGGTGGCATCAGCGCTTGCTGCTGTTGCGGATCTCGGCATCCCATTTCCGCATCCAGCGGTCGAGGGAGTCGGCCATCACGCGCTGGTCGAAGCGCATGACCCTGATGCCGCGCGCATCGCGCACCCACGCGGGGAGCGTCGAGTCGGCGATGTCGGTGCGGGCGGGGATGCGGAAGAAGTCGGTGGCCGCCTCGCGCAGCGCGGGCTCGGAGGTGACGAAGTCGTAGTAGCGGCGGGCGAGCTCGGCGTGCTTCCCGCCCTTCACGAGCGCGATCGCGTCGACCAGCACCGGCGTGCCGCTGCGCGGCACCTTGTACCCGACGGGAATGCGCGTCTTCGCCGCGAGCGTGGCGATGTCGGGCATGTTGTAGACGGTCACCGTCCCCTCCTGCCGTCCGAGCTTCTGGTAGAGCACCGCGGGATTGAGCGCGTACTCGCGCGTCTGCGCGTCGAGCCGGCGCAGCCACGCGAACCCCGAGTCGCTGCGCCCGGTCGCCGCGACGCCACGCATGATCATCGCGCCGAAGATCGCGCGCATCGTGCCGCTCGGGATCGGATCGCGGATGACGATCTCGTCGGTCCAGCGCGGGAGCAGGAGCTCGTCCCAGTCGCCGGGTGCCTCCTCGGCGGTGAGCGCGTCGGTGTTGTACGCGATCACCTCGGGGGTGAGGTAGGTGCCGTACCAGCGGTCGAGCGAGTCGCGCGCCTCGTCGGGCACCACGCCCTTCCACGCCGGTGCGTAGGGCTCGAGGAGCCCCTCGGCCGCGGCGCGATCGAACAGCTCGCTCGGCGCGCCGAACCAGACGTCGGCCTGCGGGTTGGCGCGCTCGGCGCGGAGGCGGTCGAGCACCTCCTGCGAGCCGATGTCGAGCCACTGCACGTCGACGGTGGGGTTGGCGGCCTCGAACTGCTTCTCGTAGCGCTCGAGGAGCCCCTTGCCGTGCGGCGAGTAGACGGTGAGCACCGTCCGACCGTCGCTCCCCTGCCCCGTGCCGCCGCCGCAGGCGACGAGGCCGGCGGCGAGGAGCACGAGCGCGCACCGCACCGACATCGGGACGATCACGGCACCGCGCCGGCGGTGCCTGCCGACAGCAGGTTCACGAAGAGACGCACCGCGCCCGGCACGCCGGCCGGCCGGGGCGACGAGGAGCGCGTTCGCGTTGCGCGGCTCGCCCGGATCGTTCATGCCGAGCAGCGGGCGGAGCGCGGCGTCGGCGGTGCGCGGCATGTAGAGGGCGCGCTCCTGCACCCACCCCGCGAAGTCGCGCGCGTCGATGCGGTTCGGCGTCGTGAGCAGCGGCGCGTCGGGGGCGAGCACCTCGACCGGGACATCCTCCTCGGTGACGCGATCGGCCGGGCGCGCGAAGGTCATCGCGAACGGACTCGCCCCGGGGCGCGCGATGTCGGTCTGCTGATACTGGACGACGAGCGTGCCGCCGGCGCGCACCCAGTCGTGGAGGAGCGGCATGCGGCCGAGCAGCGCGCTCGACGCCTCGAAGGCGCGCGGACCGACGACGATCGTGCGCAACCGCTCGAGCGTGGTGGCGTCGAGCGTCGCCGGATCGAGCGGCACGAGGGTGATGCCGAGCTGCTGGAGCGTGCGCGGCACGTTGTCGCCGACCCCGGCGATGTAGCCGACCGGCCGATCGGGCGCCGCGGCCGTGGGGACCGCCACGATCGTCTGCACGGCCGGCGCGTACATGTGCTGCGGGCGGATGTGCTCGTACGCGATGCGCTCGAACCCCTCGGCATACGCGACGCCGTTCACCGTCGCGGTGGCGCGGACCGCGTGACGGCCCGCCGGCAGGGTGCCGCGCACCCGGAACGCCACCGCCTGCGGGACGCCGGGCATGAGGAGCACGCGGCGCGTCGCCACGTCGGCGACGAGCGGCGCGGGGAGCTGCAGGGCGACGGTGGCGCTCTCGGGGCGCACGCCGTAGCCGGTGACACGCACCACGACGTCGCGCACGAGCGGCGCGCCGGCCCGCGCGAGCGTCGTCGCGCCGCCGTCGAGCACGACGCTCGTGCGCGGGACCACGGCCAGCGGCGTCACGACCTCGCCGCGCGTCTCGTCGACGCGGGCGAAGACGATCGGGGCGCGCAGCTGCACCGTCGCACCGCCGACGAGCACCGGCACGCTCGCGGTCGGGCGATCGGCGCGCACCTCGTCGTCGACGAGCGCCGCCGGCGCGCGGAACAGATCGCCGTCGCGCCCGGCGGTGCGCCACCACGGCTGCGTGCGCGCGTAGCGCGGCAGCGGGAGCTGCACCCGCAGCTCGCCGCCGGGCGCGATCGTGTCGGCCTGCTGCGCGGCCCCCGTCGGCACGAAGACGCCGGCCCGCGCCAGCGTCGGGCCGCGGTTGGTGATGCGGAGGGTGAGCGTCGCGCTGTCGCCCTCGGCGACGAACTCGCGATCGACGAGCGCCTCGAGCACGAGCCCCGAGGCGGCGGCGCCGAGCGCGCGGAGCTGCTCGGCGAGGCGCGCACCGGCGAGGAGCCGATCGGCGGTCGCGGGGGCGACGCCGGTGGGGAGCGGGAGCGCGCCGCGGCAGACCTCGTCGAGCTCGCGCGCGCCGCCGGTGCACCAGCGGAGCGCACGCGTCTGCGCGCGGTCGATGAGGGCGAGACTGCGCCACGGCGCGCGCAGATCGATGGTGGCCCGCAGCGAGTCGAGCGTGGCGACGAGTGCCGGATCGGCGGCGGTGCCGGCGGCGAGCGGGCGGCGCACGCCGTCGAGGATGTCGCGCTCGGCGACCGCGACGTCGCCGACGCGCGACGCCTCGAGGCGCACGAAGTCCATCACCGTGCCACGGCGCGGCGCGGTGCCGAAGGCCTGGCTCCGGTGCTGGCTCCGGCTCTCGGCCGCCAACTCGCCGAGGCCGCGCCCGCGCACCGGATCGTAGCCGCCGACGTCCATGCCGAGCGTCGCCTGCGTCGCGTTGAAGCGCGCCGCGCGATAGAACTTCTGCACGGTCCAGGGCGCGCCGTGCGTGCGCACCGGGAAACGCACCGTGTCCATGCTCGCCTCGTAGGCCTCGCGCGCGAGGATGCCCGAGACCTGATGGTGTCCGTGCCCGTCGCGCGGCGTGCCGCTGAAGACGGCGACGATCACGTGCGGGCGCATGGCGCGCACGACGCGCACGACGTCGCCCATCACCGAGTCGCGCGGCCAGTGGCGGAGCGTCTCCTCGACCGACTTGCTGAAGCCGAAGTCGTAGGCGCGCGAGAAGTACTGCCGCGCGCCGTCGACGCGGCGGGCGGCGAGGAGCTCCTCGGTGCGGATCGCGCCGAGCCCTTCGCCGAGCTCGTTGCCGAT
>JALOPO010000501.1 GCA_025453855.1 Gemmatimonadaceae bacterium | reverse complement strand
TGCACGATGATCGCCACCCACGTCTCGCGCCTGGCCGAGGACTTCATCCTCTTCGGCACGAGCGAGTTCGGCTTCGTGCAGTTCGGCGACGCGTTCAGCACCGGGTCGAGCATGATGCCGCAGAAGCGCAACCCCGACGCGCTCGAGCTGGCGCGCGGCTCGGCGGCGCGCGTCTTCGGCGACCTCACCTCGCTGGTGATGACGCTCAAGGGATTGCCGAGCGGCTACAACAAGGACCTGCAGGACGACAAGCGCGCGCTCTTCGATGCGGTCGACGTGCTCGAACTCGTGCTTCCCGCGACCGCGGGCGCGCTCGCCGAGCTCACGTTCCGGCGCGATCGCATGGCGGCGGCGCTCACCGCGGGGATGATGGCCACCGATCTCGCCGACTACCTC
Organism: Gemmatimonadaceae bacterium; assembly: GCA_025453855.1. GTDB lineage: Bacteria > Gemmatimonadota > Gemmatimonadetes > Gemmatimonadales > Gemmatimonadaceae > JALOPO01. The sequence continues at coordinate 4,677 of JALOPO010000501.1, read as the reverse complement.
GTGCGGCAGGGGGTGACGTTCCGCGAGGCGCACAAGGCGGCCGGTGCGCTGGTGCGGCAGGCCGAGCTGGCGGGTGTGGAGCTCGATCACCTTCCCGACAGCGCCTTCCCGCAGGCGCATCCCGCGTTCGGCGCCGACACGCGTGCGGCGCTCTCGGCCGCGACGTCGGTCTCGCGCCGTTCGGTGCCCGGCGGCACGGCGCCCGAGGCGGTGCGCGAGCAGCTCGCGGCCGCGCGGGCGGCGCTGTCTCCGGTCGATGCGGCGCCGGGCAATCGGCTCGATCCGCTGGTGGTGCGCTGATCGTCTTGTGCGCGGTCGATGCGGTGCCTCGCAGGTCGTGTCGATGCTCCAGCGGAACTGCGGACCGCGATGATGCGAGGGTGCGCGAGGTACCGTGAAGAACGACGGGCCACGATGATGCGATGGTACGCGGAGAGCGCGATGAACCGCATCGGACATGTGACGTGCTGACGGCGCGTGCGGAGCCTCCCGCACGCGCCGTCAGCACGTCATCATCAGCAGTTCGCGTTCATCGCGGTGCTTCGCGGGTCATCGCATCATCGCGGCCCGCCGTTCCCGCGTCTCCTGCCGGCCTGCACCGCACGGAACTCCCGAGGGCGATCGCACCGGAGCGCGGCGCAGCGACGTCGTCCACGCGTGCGGACACGATCGTCGTGGATCGACACGGCGCGGATCAGAAGAAGATGCCGACGGTGACCGGGATGTAGCGCGCGTTGGTACGCCCACCGTTGAGCGGCAGGCCCCCATCGCTCACGTTGTGCACGCGCGCCTCGATGAAGAGCGAGGCACCCGACAGGCCGAACTTCACCCCCGCGCCCGCGTTCCAACCGAAGCGGCGCTCGTCGAAGGTGTCGGTGATCGCGTCGCGGTTGTAGGTCGACGCGTAGTAGCCGACGCCGCCGATGACGTAGGGCTTGATCGGCCCCGCCGGCACGACCTGCCAGACCGCGTTCACCGTCCCCGAGATGATCCGCGAGTTGTCCGTCTGGTCGCGGACGTTGCGGAAGTCGAAGTTCTTGCCGCCGAACGAGTTGTACTGCAGGTCGGCGCGCAGCGCGACGGGGAGGAGCGGGACGCCCGCCTGCACCGTGGCGAGCGCGTTCCACCCGTCGGCCTGGTACTGGTTCAGGTCACCCGAGGGCGACGTGTAGCCGCCGCCGAGGCCGAACGAGAGCTGGGCAGCGGCGGGGGTGGCGGTGGCGGCGAGGGCGACCGTCGCGACGGCCACGAGCGTGCGGAACGAAGGCATGCGCGAGTGGGGATGAGGGAGCGCGGACGCAGGCCCGGCGACCGACGATCGTCGCCGCGGGAGCGTCCGTGAGACGGGCGCGACCGACCGCCGGTCACGCGTCCACGACCGTCAGCAAGGCACGGATGGGGCCACCGGCGGTGACCGGCGCGAGTGCGCGCGCTCGCTATGGCGACGCGAGCGCCGCCGCCGCCGCGACGCCACCACGCGCGGCGCCCTCGAGCGAACTGGTGTGCAGCGCCTCGCCGGCCAGCACGAGCCCCGGGATCGCGGTGCGCGCGGCAAGGCGACGCGCGGTGGCACCGGGCGGCTGCGGATACTGGCTGCGCGGCACACGCCAGGTCGCGAGCGCCGTCGTGTCGTCGGGCAGTACGCGCCCGCGGAGCATCGCGAGGTCGGCACGCATGCGTGCGTCGAGCGCGGCATCATCGAGCGATGCCGCATCGCCGACCGCGGTGGCCTGCGCGACGCGTACCAGATCGTGGTGCAGCCGCGCGCCTCCTCGAGTGACGGGAGCGCAAGCCCCGCACTCTCCGCGAGCGCACCGAGCTGCCACGGATCGACCGCCAGCACCACCGCGTCGGCATCGAGCGTCGTCCCGTCATCGAGCGTCACGCCACGCGCGGCACCGGCGTCGGTGCGCACCGCGCGCACGCGCACGCCGCACCGCACCGAATCACCCGGCAGCGATCGCGCGAGCTGCTCGCTGATCGCCCCCATCCCCGCACTCGGCACCACCGTGCGCCCGGCGCCGAGCATGCGGAAGGTGTAGAGCAGCACGCTGGCGGCGGTGTCGAGCGCGCGATCGAGGAGGATCCCGCCGTAGAACGGCGCGAAGAAGCAGTCGATGGTCGCCGCCGAGAAGCCGCGGGCGCGCAGGAAGTCGCGCGTGGTGAGGCGATCGAAGCGCGCATCGAAGCAGTCGTCGAAGGCGAGCCGCTGCGCGAAGGCGCGCAGGCGCCAGAGGCGGTACTTGTCGACGAGCGGGAGCTGCGGCGCGGCGAGCGTCGGCAGCAGCAGCGCCGGCTGCGCGATGGCATCGCCCATCAGCGACGGCGCGCGCCCGGTGCCACCGATGCGCGCGGCCGGGAGGAAGTCGCGCAGGGCGAGCGCGCCAAGATCGAGCTGGGCGGCGAGCACGGGATAGGCGGTGAAGAGCACCTGAAAGCCGTGATCGATGCGAAAGCCGTCGCGCACCGTGGTGCGCACGCGTCCACCGACGCCATCCGCCTGCTCGAGCACCGTGACCCGGTGCCCCGCACGCACCAGCGCCCGGGCGCACACGAGCCCTGCAATCCCCGCTCCCACCACGATCACGTGCACGCCACCCCACTCCCGTTCAGGTCGGCCGCGAATCTACCCAGTGCGTGGACGGGGCCTGCATCGGGGTTCGTGCGGACCGGCTCCGATTCCGCTGCATGCTCATTCGGAGGGGGTCCGTGCGGAACGGCATTCTTGCCGCTGCATCCTCGGCCGGGGGCCTCCGTGCCACGGTGGCCTTCCAAGGCATTTCGCGCATCGCCCCGCACGAGCGCCCTCGAGGCGCACCCCACCGTGTCCACCGTGTCTTCACCGTCGCTCCCCGGCCACGCGGAGCGACTGCTTCGTCACCACGTCTGGCACGGCGCCCACCGTGGCACGGAGGCCCCCCGGCCGAGGAGGCAGCGGCAAAGAATGCTGTTCCGCACGGAGCCCCCGGCGCCGAGGAGGCAGCGGCCAGACGCGATGCCGCGCGGCCCCCGACGCGCGATGCGGAGCAGGGGAGAACGTCACACGGCCGGCCGCCCCACTGCGGGGACGGCCGGCCGTGTGGCGCGGCGTGCGACGCCGGTGTTCAGCCGAGCTTGACCACGGCCTCGGCCGCGGGGCCCTTCGCGCCCTGCACGATCTCGAACTCCACGGCCTGCCCCTCGACGAGGGACTTGAAGCCAGAACCCTGGATCGCGCTGAAGTGGACGAAGCAGTCCTTCGACCCGTCGTCCGCATGCCGACTCCTCGTTCGTTCCCGCGCCGGGAGAGGGACGCGGGTCGCACCTGTCGCGGGCCTGTGTGAAGGATCCCCCGCGCGGACCGGTCGCGAGCCCACTGGCGGGCCCGACCGCCGGAGAAGGTAGCGAGCGGGCGCGGCGCAAGGCAGACCGGACGGCGTGGCATGGGCGCGACCGGCGACGCGCCGCATGCACACATCGCGGACGCGCGTCGCCTGCACGCGACCGCGCCGCCGCACGCGAGACCGAGGTCGGCCGACCGTGGGGCTCGTCAGCCGCGAGTCGACGGGATCGCGTCGGACGCGCCACGCGCGCAGCGCCGGCGTCGCCGCGACCACCACGAGGAGCACACCGATCGCGTGCACGCCACGCAGCGACGCGACCGCGAGCAGCGCCACGGGCTGCCACGCCCATGGCGCGACCATCGCGGCGAGGTGGCGCCGCGCGAGCCGTGCGTGCGCGACGCACATCGCCCGCGGGGCGAGCAACTCGGCGCCGCGTCCTGAACCGAGCCGCAGCGCACCGAGCACGGCGCCGGTGGTGTAGGCGGCGGTGAGCACCATGGCCACCGGACCGGCACCGAGCGCGCCCTCGAACGTGAGCGCCGTCATCCCCGCGATCGCCACCAGCGCGATCGACGCGACGGTGAAGAGCGCGTCGTCGGGGCGGCGATTGCGATGCAGCGTCCGGTGCACGAGCGTCGCCCCGGCCATCGCCCCAGCGAGGACGACGCCGGCGATGAGGGCGCGCATCACGTCGGCATCGCCGACGAGCGCGGCGCCGACGGCAACGGCTGCGGCGATGGTGACACACCCCGCGGCGATCACCGCCAGGAGACGACGTGCGTAGCGCGCGCGGTTGTCGTTCCACTGGCTGGCGGTGAGGCGCAGCATCGGCGCCGTCGCGACCGCATCGCCGAGCGCGGCCCCGAGCAGCGCCACGGCGAGCATGAGCGCCAGTCGCCCCGCGTCGGCCGGTGCGAGCCACGGTCCGACCGCGGTCAGCAGCGTGGGGAGCAGGGCATGGCGGAGGGCGACATCGACGGTGCGGCGCGCCACGCCGCGGAGCCGACGCGGTGCGGCGATGCCCGTGGCATCGACATGCGCGCCCGCGCGCCGGCGCTCGAGGAGGATCGCCCGGCGCGTCCCGTCGACGCCCGACGCGGCGGGCGCCGCGGGCGATGGCGGCTCCACCAGCGCCAGCGACGGCAGCGGCCCCGCGGCGTGATGCTCAGGCTCGTCGGGAACCGGCGCGGGTGGGATGTACGGCGCCGGGTGGGACGGCATCGGGTGCAGGGGAGGCACCGACGCCCGGGAGACGGTCACGAGGAGGTCGTGCAGGGAGGGGTCGTGCGCGGCGGAGCGTCGTCGCTCCTGCACCACGAATGCGTCGTGCGCGACGCGTTCAGGTCAACAGGAC
>JALOPO010000054.1 GCA_025453855.1 Gemmatimonadaceae bacterium | reverse complement strand
GGCACCTTCCCTTCACGAGCGCCCCCGATGCCTGAGTTCATGGGTACGCCCGACGGCACGGGCCGTCGCGCGGCCGTCATCGTCAGCCGGTTCAACGAGACCGTCACCACCGCCCTCGGCGAGGGGGCGGTGAACACGCTGGTCGAGCAGGGGGTCGCCTTCGACGACATCGACGTGCTCGTCGTGCCGGGCGCCTGGGAGCTCCCGGCGGCGGCGCGGAGCGCGCTCGCCAGCGGGCGCTACGACCTGCTGGTGGTGGTCGGCGCAGTGGTGCGCGGCGAGACGCCGCACTTCGACTTCGTGGCCGGCGAGGCGAGCCGCGCGATCATGCAGCTCGGCCTCGAGTACGAGCTCCCGATCGGCTTCGGGCTGCTCACCACCGACACGATGGCGCAGGCCGAGGCGCGCGCCGGTGGCGCGCACGGCAACAAGGGGCGCGATGCCGCGCTGGCGGCGCTCGAGATGGCCGACCTGCTCGGGCGACTGGAGGCGGCGGATGCGGAAGAGCATGGCTGAGCCACGCCTCGAGACGCGTGCGCGCTCGCGCGCCCTGCAGGCCGTCTATGCGTGGGACGTGCGCGGCAACGGTGCCGTGCTGCGCACCGTCGCCGCGCAGGTCTGGGACGACATCGGGATCCCGGCCGACGAGCGCGCGTGGGCGGCGCGCCTGGTGGAGACGATCGCGACGCACGGCGCGCGCATCGATCGCGACCTCGAGGACGTGACGACCAACTGGCGCATCGAGCGACTTGGCGCGATCGAGCGCACGGTGCTGCGCTGCGCGGCGGCGGAGTTCCTGGTGATGGAGACGCCGGCCAAGGTCGTGCTGCAGGAGGCAGTCCGGCTGGCGGAGCGGTACGGGTCGGCGCAGAGCGCGAAGTTCGTGAACGGCGTGCTCGACGCACTGGCGCGCCGCCTCGGCAAGCTGTGACGAGGCGCTCGCGCGCGTGAGGCTGCTCGTCGTCAACTGGCAGGATCGCGAGAATCCGCAGGCCGGCGGGGCCGAGACGCACCTGCACGAGATCTACGGCCGGCTGGCCGCGCGCGGGCACGACGTGACGCTGCTCTGCAGCGGCTGGACCGGCGCGCCGCCGACCACGGTGCTCGACGGCATGCGCGTGCAGCGCGTCGGCTCGCGCTGGGACTTCCCGCTGCACGTGCGGCGCGGCTACCGCGCACTGCGCGCCGCGCACGGTCCGTTCGACGTGCTGGTCGAGGACATCAACAAGCTCCCGCTCCTCACGCCGCTCTGGGCGCGCGAGCCGGTCGATGTGGTGGTGCCGCACCTGTTCGGCATGACCGCGTTCGCGGAGGCGAGCGTGCCGGTCGCCGCCACGGTCGTGGCCGCCGAGCGGCTGATCCCGTGGGTCTATCGCGACTGCGACTTCACGGCCATCAGCGAGAGCACGCGCGACGACCTCGTCGCCCGCGGGATCCGTCGCCAGCGCACGCGCGTGATCTACTGCGGGATCGACACCGCGTTCTACACGCCGGCCCCCGAAGAAAGGGCGCAGGTCCCGGTGCTGGCCTACGTGGGGCGGCTGCGCCAGTACAAGGGTGTCGACCTCATCCTGCAGGCATTCGCCCGACTGCGCGATCGCCGCACCACGCTCGAGATTGCGGGAACGGGGGACGATCGTCCCCGGTTGGAGGCGCTCGCCGCCTCGCTTGACCTTGGCGAGCGCGTTCGGTTTCTTGGCTTCGTGAGCGAGGGCGAGAAGCGCGCCCTGCTCCGACGGGCCTGGGTCGTGAGCCTGACATCACCCAAGGAGGGTTGGGGAATCACGAACCTGGAGGCGGCGGCGTGCGGGACGCCGGTCGTGGCGTCCGACAGCCCGGGCTTGCGGGAGTCGGTGCGGGATGGCGAGACGGGGTGCCTGGTCCCCCATGGAGACGTGAACGCGCTGGTCGGCGCGTTCGAGCGCGTCCTCGCCGATCCCGCGCTGGTGTCCCGGTTCGGGCGAGCCGGACGGACCTTTGCCGAGTCCTTCACCTGGGATGCTGCCGCGGATCACACCGAGGCGCACCTGCGCGAGCGGGTGCGGGCAGGAGGGAAGGCTGGTGGAGATCATCTTTCACGCGCACAACGCGACGATTCCCGCAGTGCTTCGTGAGCGAGCCGAGCGCACCGTGCGCAAGGTCGCCCGTCGGCTCCAGCGCGCCGTGGATGCCGTCGTCCGCTTCGAGCATGACGGTCCGACCCGCCGCGTCGAGATCGTGCTGCACGCCCCGCGCGTGCGGAACCTGGTGGCCGAAGGCAACTCGCGCTCGCAGGCCGCGGCGCTGAAGGACGCGCTGCTCCGATTGCAGGCGCAGGTCCCCAAGAAGGTCCCGCAACGCACGCGCGTGCGTGCCGCCACCCTCCTCCCACGAGGCGCGTGACGACCGTGCTCTCCGTGGGCCGCCTCTTCGAGCGGCTCAAGGACGCGCTGCAACTGGAACCCATCGGCGAGGCGACGGGCCTCGACCGCCCTGTGACGAGCCCGGAGGTGTCCAGCCCCGGGCTCGTTCTCGCTGGGTACGTCGAGCGCTTCGTCCCCGACCGCTGCCAGGTGCTGGGCGAGACCGAGATCAGCTACCTCGCCTCGCTCCCGGCGGCGCGGCGGCGCGAGGTGCTGCGCCTCTTCTTCGCGCTCCCGCTCCCCTGCTGCTTCATCACCAAGGCGCTCGAGCCCTCGCCCGACCTGCTCGAGCTGGCGGCGCAGGCCTCGATGCCGCTCTTCCGCAGCCCGCTCAAGACGAACGAGTTCTACCAGCGGATCAAGCCCGCCATGGAGGACGAGTTCGCGCCGCGCACCACGCTCCACGGCTCGCTCGCCGACGTCTACGGCGTCGGGCTCCTGCTGCAGGGACAGAGCGGCATCGGCAAGAGCGAGTGCGTGCTCGACCTCGTGGAGCGCGGCCACCGCTTCGTCGCCGACGACGTGGTGATCGCCATGCGGCGCGGTTCCGACGTGCTGATCGGCAAGAGCCACGAGTTGCAGCGCCACTACATGGAGATCCGCGGCGTCGGGCTGGTCGACATCCAGGCGCTCTTCGGCGTGCGCGCCGTGCGCCAGCAGAAGCGCATCGAGGTCGTCGTGGAGCTCGAGCTCTGGCGCGGCGACGCGCACGTCGATCGCACGGGGCTCGACCTCGAGCACACCGAGATCCTCGGCGTGCAGGTGCCGCGCATCCGCGTGCCGCTCGTGCCGGGCAAGAACATCACGGTGATCCTCGAGGTCGTGGCCATGAACCACCTCCTGCGCTACTCCGGCGTGAACGCGGCCGAGGCGTTCAACGAGCGGCTCAAGCAGCACATGCGCGCCCGCGACGGGAGCGCGCGGCCGCGCGCGGAGGTGCAGCGCTACCTGCAGGAAGACGATGAGTGACCCCGTCGGCGTGCCGCGCGCCGTCGTCCTCGGGCACGCGGGCTTCGCCGCCGGGATCGTGGGCGCCGCCCGCGCCATCGCCGGCGAGGCGGCCCACTTCGCCGTGGTCAGCAACGAGGGGCTCGACACCGCCGGCATCGAGGCCGCCCTCGGCGGCTGGCTCGCGCAGGGCGTGCGCGTGATCTTCACCGATCTCCCCGCCGGCTCCACCACCATGGCGGCCCGGCGCCTCCAGCGCACCACCCCGGAGCTGGTCGTGATCACCGGCACGAGCCTCCCGCTGCTCCTCGACTTCGCCTTCAGCGACGCGCCCCCGGCGATCGCCGCGCGCGACGCGGCCGACCGGGCGAAGCTCGCCATCATGGTCACCGGCGGGAGCGCCTGATGCCGCTCGACCTGCATCGCATCGACGATCGCCTCATCCACGGCCAGGTGGTCGTGGGATGGGGGCAGCCGCTCGAGCTGCGCGTGATCGTGCTCGTGGACGACGAGGTCGCGGGGAGCGAGTGGGAGCAGGATCTCTACCGCATGGGCGTCCCGCCCGACATGACGGTGGTCTTCTGCACCGTCGCCGACGCCGTGGCGCAGCACGCGACCTTCGTGGCCGACGCGCGCCACGCGATGCTCCTCACCGGCGACATCGACACCATGGCGCGCCTCTGCGCCGAGCTCCCCGCGATCCGCCGCGTGAATCTCGGCGGCATCCATCACAAGCCGGGGCGGCACCAGCGGCTGCGCTACGTCTTCCTCGCCGATGACGAGGAGCAGGCGCTGCGCGCGCTGGCCGGGCGCGGTGTCGAGATCACCGCGCAGGACCTCCCGTCGGCGCGCCCCGTCCCGCTCGCGGAACTCCTCGCCGGGGCGACGTCGGCGTGATCGCCGAGCTGCTGGTGCTGGCGATGGTGGGCGCGATCTGCGGGCTCGACGTGGTGAGCTTCCCGCAGGCGGCGCTCTCGCGGCCGCTCGTGGCGTGCACGATCGCCGGTGCGCTCCTCGGCGACGCGGTGGCGGGGCTCGTCTGCGGGGCGGTGCTCGAGCTCTTCGCGAGCGAGACGCTCCCGTTCGGCGCATCGCGCTATCCGGAGTGGGGGTCGTCGTCGGTGGTGGCGGGCGCGGCGGCCGCCGCCGGCTCGCGCGCGGGCGAGCTCCCGCTCGCACTCTGCGTGGCGATCCCGATCGGGCTCGCGCTCGCCGCCTTCGGCGGCTGGACGATGGTCAAGCTCCGCGAGTGGAACGCACGCCTGGCCTCGCATCGGCTCGAGGCACTGGCGCGCGGTTCGGCGCGCACGGTCATGGGACTGCAGGTCGCCGGTGCGACCGCCGACCTCGCGCGCGCCGCCCTCATCGCGCTCGCGGGAAGCGCGGTCGCGCTCCCGCTCGCACGCTGGCTCGCGCCGCAGCCCGAGCCGCACGCGGCGTGGGTGGTGCCGGTGCTGGCCGGCCTCGGTGGTGCGGTGGCCGGTGGGGCGGCGTGGAAGATGTACCACTCCACGCCACGCACGCAGCCGTGGGGTGCGGCGGGGCTCGTGGTCGGGCTGGCGCTCGTCTACCTGCTCGCGCGGTGAGCGGCGCATGAGCAGCCTGTCGCATCCGCAGCCGCACGTCACCCCCGCGTCGCTCGTCGGCGTGGCCGCGCCCCCGCTGCCGCTCGCGACGCGGCTGCGCATCGTGATCCGCCTCTTCGCCATCCAGGCCTCGTGGAACTACGAGGTGCTCATGGGGAGCGGCATCGGCTTCTGCGTGGAGCCGGCGCTGCGCCTGCTCCCGGGCGGGCAGGGCGGGGAGGCGTATCGCGCCGCGCTCGCGCGGCAGTCGCAGTACTTCAACGCGCATCCGTACCTCGCGGCCATCGCCGTCGGGGCGCTCGCACGCGCGGAGCTCGAAGGGCAGCCGCCGGCGCGCATCGAACGCTTCCGCACCGCGCTCTGCGGCCCGCTCGGCAGCGTCGGCGATCGCCTCGTCTGGGTGGGGCTGCTCCCGACCGCGAGCTGGTTCGCGCTCGTGCTCTTCGGGCTCGGCGTCGGCGCGCCGGGCTGCGTGCTCGCCTTCCTGCTGCTCTTCAACGTGGCGCACGTCGCCCTCCGCCTCTGGGGGCTCGAGCGCGGCTGGCGCGCGGGGCTCGGCGTGGCGCAGTCGCTCGCCCATCCGCTGCTGCGCGAGGGACCCACGCGCCTGGCGCGACTCGGCACGTTCCTGTCGGGCGTCGCCGTCCCGCTCGTGATCGCGCGCCTCGTCGGCGATTCGCTCGCCGCGAGCGCCATCGCGGTCGCCGTCGCCCTCGGTGGCGCCGGCGTGCTCGTGTACCTCCACGGCCGGGTCGAGGGGTGGCGCATCGCCCTCGTCGTCGCCGTCGCCGCACTCGCCTTCCTCCTCGTCCGCCATGCCTGAGCGCACCGTCGAGATCCTCAACCGCAACGGCCTGCACGCCCGCCCGGCCGCGGAGCTGGTCAAGACCGCCGCGCGCTTCCAGGCGGCGATCACCATCGAGCGTGACGACATGTCGGTGAACGGCAAGAGCATCATGGGCGTCATGATGCTCGCCGCCGAGTGCGGGGCGCAGATCCGCATCAGCGCCGATGGCCCGGATGCCGACGCGGCGCTCGATGCGCTCGCGCACCTGGTGGCGGCACGGTTCGGGGAGAGCAGCTGAATGGAGCGCGTGCTGCGCGGGCTCCCCGCCTCGGGCGGGATCGTGGCCGGGCCGGTCTACCTGCTGCGGTGGGAGGTGCCGGAGGTCGCGCCGCGCTTCGTGTCCGACGCCGACGTGGAGGCGGAGCTCGCGCGCTGGCGCCGCGCGCTCGAGGCGGCGCGCCAGCGCCTCGCGCTCGTGGCCGAGCGCACCGCGCAGCACGCCGGGCCGCAGGAGGCCGCGATCTTCGAGGTGCAGCAGGAGATGCTCGCCGACCGGTCGCTGGTGGGCGAGGTGGAGGGCTTCATCCGCGATCGTCGCGGCGCCGAGCACGCCTTCGACCTCGTGATGCTGGAGTGGAAGCGGCGCTTCGAGCGCGCGCCGCAGCCGATGCTCCGCGAGCGCGTGGGCGACCTCACCGACCTGCACATCCGCGTCCTCTCGCTCCTCCTCGAGCTCCCCGATCGCGATCCCGTCTCGGTCCCCAAGGGGACGAACGCGATCATCGTCACGCACGACCTCACGCCGTCGCTCACGGTGCAGCTCGATCGCGAGGCGATCGCGGGGCTCGCCACCGACGAGGGGACGAGCACCAGCCACGTGGCGATCCTCGCGCGCTCGCTCGGCATCCCCGCGGTGGTCGGGCTGCGCGATGCCACCGCGCGCCTCGCGGGAACGGAACGGGCGGTGCTCGACGGCGCGCGCGGCGTGCTGGTCGTCAACCCGAGCGACGAGGAGGTCGACGCCTTCCTCGTGCGCGCGCAGCAGGCGGCGGCGCTCGAGGCCGAGCTGCGCGCGCAGGCCAACGTCCCCGCGCAGCTCGCCGACGGCACGCGCATCGTGCTGCGCGTGAACGTCGACATCCCCGAGGAGAGCGAGCTGGCCGCCGAGAGCGGCGCCGACGGCGTGGGGCTCATGCGCACCGAGTTCATGGTGCTCGGCCGCACCGGCATGCCCGACGAGGACGAGCAGTACCGTGCCTACGCGCGCGTGGTGCGCGCCTTCGCCGGCAAGCCGGTGGTGATCCGCACCTTCGACATCGGCGGCGACAAGCTCCCCGTGGGCGGCTTCCCGACGGAGCCCAATCCCTTCCTCGGCTGGCGTGCGATCCGCATGTGCCTCGACCAGCCGGACCTCTTCGGCGTGCAGCTGCGTGCGCTGCTCCGCGCCGCGGTGCACGGCGACGTGCGCATCCTCCTCCCGCTCGTGGTCAGCGTCGACGAGGTGCGCGAGGTGCGTGCGCTGCTCGCCGATGCGGTGCGCGCGCTGCAGCAGCGCGGCGCCGACTTCCGCGCCAACGTCCCCGTGGGCGTGATGATCGAGACGCCGGCCGCCGCCGTCGCCGCCGATACCTTCGTGCAGGACGCCGACTTCTTCAGCATCGGGACGAACGACCTGGTGCAGTACACGCTGGCCGTCGATCGCGGCAACGTGAACCTCGCCGAGCGCTTCACGCCGCTGCACCCGGCGGTGCTGCGCCTCATCCAGCGCACCGTCGAGATGGGGGCGCGGGGCGGCCTCGAGACGTCGGTCTGCGGCGAGATGGGGTCGAACCCGCTCATGGCGTTCGTCCTCGTGGGGCTCGGCATCCGCCACCTGAGCGTCAGCCCGCGCGCCGTCCCGCTCCTCAAGCGGATCCTGCGCGCGATCCCGGCCTCGGCTGCCATCGCCGCGGCCGAGGCGGCGCTCGCCGCCGGGACGGCGGGCGAGGCGGAGCGTGTCGTCCGCCGCCTCCTGCGGGCCGCCGCCAGCGACCTCTCACCGGCCGAACTCGGCTTGCTCGGCCCGGATCAGGTGGATATGTTCCCTCGCGCCGGAGCCATATAAAGACTTCTTTATACCTTTACTTCCACCCCGATCCCCTGTGGCTGCTCGCCATCTCTTCACGTCGGAGTCGGTGACCGAAGGGCATCCCGACAAGGTCGCGGATGCGATTTCCGACGCGGTGCTCGACGCCATCCTCGCCGAGGACCCGCGCGCCCGCGTCGCCTGCGAGACGCTCGTCACGACCGGCCTCGCCGTCGTCGCCGGCGAGATCACGACCTCGGCCTGGATCGACCTCCCGGCGCTCGTGCGCCGGACGATCACCGGCATCGGCTACGACAACCCCGAGTACGGCATCGACGGGCGCACCTGCGCCGTCGTGAGCGCCATCGACAAGCAGTCGCCCGACATCGCCCAGGGCGTGGACACGGGCGGCGCCGGCGACCAGGGGATGATGTTCGGCTATGCCTGCGACGAGACGCCGGAGCTCATGCCGCTCCCCGTCACGCTCGCGCACCGCATCACGCACCGCCTCGCCGACCTCCGCAAGGCGGGGACGCTCTCGTGGCTGCGCCCGGACGCCAAGAGCCAGGTCACCGTCGCCTACGAGGACGGCCGCCCGGTGGGCGTGGACACGGTGGTGGTGAGCACCCAGCACGCGCCGTCGGTCTCGCAGGCGCAGATCCGCGAGGCGGTCATCGAGCAGGTGGTCAAGCCCTGCATCCCGGCCGAGTTCTGGAACGACGCGATCACCTTCCACGTGAACCCGACG
>JALOPO010000500.1 GCA_025453855.1 Gemmatimonadaceae bacterium | reverse complement strand
CTACGCGCGCGCGCGGAACGACGTGCTGCGCGACGGCACCAGCCGCCTCTCGCCGTGGCTCCACTACGGCATGGTCTCGCCGTTCCGCGTGGCGCGCGAGGCGCACGCGCACGGTGGCGCGTCGGCCGAGCGGTGGCTCGACGAACTGCTGACCTGGCGCGAACTGGCGTGGCACTGGTGCTTTCGCCACGACGGCGACACCGACGCACTCGCGCGGCTGCCGGCGTGGGCGCAGGCCACGCTCGCGGCCCACGCCGCCGACGCGCGACAGCCGTTCGACGGCGAGACGCTCGCGCGCGGCCGCACGGGGGCGCCCTACTGGGACGCGATGCAGACCGCGCTCCGCATCCACGGCACGCTCCACAACAACGCGCGCATGGGGTGGGGCAAGGCGATCCCGGGGTGGACGCGCACGCCGGCCGCCGCGCTCGCGACGCTGCTCGCGCTCAACGACCGCTACGCGCTCGACGGGCGCGATCCGGCGAGCCGCGGGGGGCTGTTCTGGTGTCTCGGGCTCTTCGACCGCCCGTTCGACGGCGAGACGCCGGTCTTCGGCACGGTGCGCCCGCGTCCGCTCGACGAGATCGCGCGTCGCACCGACGTCCCCCGCTACGCCGCGCAGGTCGCGCGGCCGGCGCTCGCGCGCGTCCCCACCGTCGCGGTGATCGGCGCCGGGCTGGCGGGGCTCGCCTGCGCCCGCACGCTGCACGACCATGGCGTGCCGGTAGTGGTGCACGAGCGGGCGCCCGGCGTCGGCGGGCGCTGCGCGACGCGGCGCCATGGCCCGCGCCAGTGGGACCACGGCGCGCAGTACTTCACCGTGCGCGACGCGCGGCTCGCGCCGCTCGTGCAGGCGTGGCACGCCCGGGGGCTCGTCGCCGAGTGGGACGCGCCGCTCGCGGTGCGCACCGACGGCACGTGGCGCGCGCCGCAGGGGCGCGTGCGCCGCCTCGTCGGCGTCCCCGGCATGCGCGCGATCGCGACGCACCTCGCGACCGACCTCGCGGTGCGCACCGGCACCGCGGTCGACGCGCTCGTGCGCGACGGCGCGCGCTGGCGGCTCCTCGACGCCGACGGCGGCGTGCTCGGCGAGGCCGACGTCGTGATCGCGGCGCTCCCCGCGCCCGGCGCCGCGCGCCTCCTCGCGCCGCACGCGCCGGCACTCGCCGCGCGAGCCGATGCCGCGACGATGCAGCCCTGCTGGGCGACGATGGTCGTCTTCGACGCGCCGGTCGCGGTGCCGTGGGACGGCGCCTTCGTGAACGACGACCCGGTGCTCGCCTGGGTCGTGCGCGACGGGAGCAAACCGCAGCGCCCCGAGCCGCATGCCTGGGTGCTGCACGGCGCACGCGCGTGGAGCGCCGCGCACGACGCCGCCGCGCCCGAGGCCGTGCGCGACGCGATGCTCGCCGCCTTCGCGGCACTCGCCGACGCCCCGCTCCCCCCGGTGCTCGAGGCGACCGCCCACCGCTGGCGGCATGCGCTCCCCGATCCGGTGCTCGCCGAGGAGGCGCTGCACGACGCGGCGCTCGGCCTCGCAGCGTGCGGCGACTGGTGCGGCGGCCCGCGCGTCGAGGGGGCGCTCCTCTCGGGGATCGCCGCGGCCGGCCGCGTGCTCGTGGCCGCGCATCTCGCCGACGAGGCCACCGCCGCCCGCGCGCCCGGCGCGGCACGCCCCACCGACCTCGGCCCGCTCTTCGGCGCGCCCGCGCGCGACGACCACACCGTCCCCCCTGTCGCGGGGTGACCGGCTCCGCTTCCTTGCCCGTCCCATGACCACCTACGCCCGCAAGCGCCTGCGCCTCGGCATCAGCGCCGTGGGGAGCACCGTGCTCCTCGCCCTCGCCGCCGTCGCCTTCGATCTCCCGCACCGGCTCCTGCCGATCGACGCCGACAGCAGCTTCGGCTCGGCGCTCGCCGCCGTCTTCCTCGCCGTCGTCGCGCACGCGCTCCTGCTCGTCCCCTTCGACATCGTGGGCGGCCTCGTCGTCGTGCGCGAGCACCCGGGGGGAGCGGCAGGCGGCGGGGACGCCGGCGGCGATCGGGGTCGTCGTCTTCCTGCAGCTCGCCGTCGTGCACCGCCAGGCGTGGCTGGCACGGCTCGCGAGCGGCGTGCGGGTGCAGGCGCCGCCGGCCGCGCTGGTCGAGGCCGCGCGCGACGTGGGCATTCCCGCGACGCGGCTGCGCGCGGTCTCCGCCGCCGCCGAACCGGCCTTCACGGGAGGCTGGGTCGGCCTCGCCACCCCCGCGCTCTGGTTCCCGCTCGACTGGACGACGCGCCTCGACGCGGGGGCGCTGCGCGCGCAGCTCGCGCGGCGCGCGGGGGTCGTCACCGGCGGGCTCCGCCGCACCGGCCTGCTGACGGCGATCGCGTGGAACACGCTCGGCCTCGCGCTCGCCGTGCGGCTCCCGCACGCCGATCTCGTGACGGCCGCCGGCGTCGTGACCGTGATGGCGTGGGCGACGCTCTGGAGCTTCGTCGGCGTGCTGGTGCTGCCGTCGTTCTCGCGGCCGGCGGTGTTCGCCGCCGATGCG
>JALOPO010000499.1 GCA_025453855.1 Gemmatimonadaceae bacterium | reverse complement strand
CGCACCGCCCCCAGGAGCTCGGCGTCGATCGCGCTCGGCGCGGCGCCGAAGCGCTCCGAGGTCGGGATGGTGAGCGAGATGCGCACGCCGGTGTCGGCCACCACGCGCTGCAGCGTCGCGATCACCTCCTCGATGCTCGACGACGGCACCACCCGACAGTTCACGTTCGCCGTCGCGCGCTGCGGGAGCGCATTGTAGGCGTGGCCGCCCTCGAGCCGCGTCGCCACGCACGACGTGCGCATGATGCTCGCCAGCTGGTTGTCGCGCGAGAGGAAGGCCGCGGCGGCGGAGTCCGCGGGATCGGCCGCGAGCCGACGCATCATGACCGCCGTGTCGCCCCCGCGCACCGTCGCCATCTCGCGGAAGAAGGGGCGCGTGACCTCGTTGAGCGTCACCGGGAAGCGGTACTGCGACAGCTTCACGAGCGCCGCCGCAAGCTGCGTGATCGCGTTGTCGGGGCGCGGCACGCTGGAGTGGCCGCCGGGATTCGTGACGGTGAGCGTGAGGTTCACCGGCACCTTCTCCGCCGCCTGGATCGCGTGGAGCAGCGGGCGCGCGTCGGCGGTGAGCACGCCCCCGCCGCCCTCGTTGAGCGCGTAGGCGGCCTCGATCCGCGCGCGGTGCTGCGCGATGAGCCACGCCACTCGGGGCGGAAGCCCTCGCGCTTGTAGCGCAGCACGTTGGCCACGAAGATCGCCGCCATCGCCTTGTCGTCGGCGGTGCCGCGGCCGAGGAAGAAGCCGTTCTCCTCGTGCAGCGTGAACGGGTCGCGCGGCCAGTCCTCGCGACGCGCGGCGACGACGTCGAGATGCGCGAGCAGGAGGAGCGGCGCACGCGCCCCGCTGCCGCGGTAGCGCACCACGAGGTTCCCCTTCGTCGGCTTGCCGGGCGGCACCAGCACCTGCACGTCGGCGGCCGGGAAGCCGGCGGCGAGGAAGCGCGTCGCCATGGCCTCGCAGGCCGCGGTCACGCTCCCCACCGAATCGACCGTGTTGATCTCGACCAGCTCCTCGTAGATCTCGCGCGCGAATCGCTGGTGGGGCGTGAGCGCCGCCGCACCGGCGGGAGGTGCCTGCGCGGGGAGCGTGTTCCCTGCGACGGCGACGCCCAGCGCGACCACGATGGCCTTGGCACGTCGGGCGCGGGAGTGGCGAGGTGGAACGGATGGCGACATCGGCGGGAGGCTCCGGTGGCGAGGGTCGCGCGAAACATGCGCCCCGGACCGGCGACCGATGCCTGCTCCGACCGGACGGCCAGTCGTCGCCCCCCTGCAGCGGACTGAGGCGGAACCACCGGACTGGTCATGCCCTTTCTTTATGGAACGGCAACGTCCGGCGGCGTCATCGGCGATCCGAGAGGCCATGCGGGCGGGGCGACCCGTGCACGATCGGCGATCGGATCGACCCTTCGGGAGGTGCGTGAATGGCACGGTGGACACGAGTGGTGCTGGGCGGTGTCGGCGGCCTCGCCGCGGCCGGCGTCACCGCGGCGGTGGTCGGCGGCATGCGCTGGCAGCGCGCCACGGCACGCGTCGTCAGGTCGCTCGACGAGGCGGTGGCCTCCACGCGCGACAGCGCCGCGCGTGGCGCCCCCTACGACCCTGCCGAGATCGAGCCGCTCCCGGCGCCCGTGCGCCGCTTCTTCCAGTACGCCCTCACGCCGGGCATGCGCCGCGTGCGGCGCGTCACGCTCACGCAGGTGGGCGACTTCGCCATGCAGCCGGGGAGCTGGACCCGCTTCACCGCCGAGCAGCACGTGAGCACCGCGCCGCGCGCCTTCCTCTGGAGCGCCTCGATGCCCATGCTCGGCGTCGTCCCGGTGCGCGTGCGTGACAGCTACCGCGACGGCGCCGGCGCGATGCTCGCCCGCGTCGCCGGCATCGCCACCGTGGCCGATGCGCACGACACACCGGCCATGGCCAGCGGTGCGCTGCTGCGCTGGCTCGCCGAGGCGGCCTGGTATCCCACCGCGCTCCTCCCCTCGGCCGGCGTGCAGTGGATCGCGCTCGATCCGTCCACCGCGCGCGCCACCGTCACCGATCGCGGCACGACCGTCTCGCTCGACGTGACCTTCGCCCCCGAGGGCGGCATCGTGCGCGTGCGCGCCCTGCGCTACGCCGAGGCGCGCAAGGCGATGACGCCGTGGTCCGGGAGCTTCGAGGACTACCGTCGCGTGGACGGGATGATGATCCCGATGCGCGGCGAGGTGGGATGGGGCGAGGGCGATGCGTACGAGCCGTACTGGCGCGGCCGCCTCGACGTGGTGCGCTACGACTTCGCCCCGCCGATCCACGACTGAGCGTCGGCGTGGCGGGCCGCCGATGGCACGGGCGCGTCGCCATCACGCGGCCCGGCGGTCGTCGCTCCGCCGAGCTGCACCGTCCGCACCGGCACCGCGAAGCGCGCCCCCTCACGCTCCGCCGCGGCGTGGAAGCCGCGCAGCAGCTCCTCCTGCCACGTGCGGAAGAGCGCGATGTCGGCGGTCGCGAACCAGGCCTGCACGAGCACGTCGAACGACCCCTCGCCGAGCGCCACCAGCCGCACCGTGATCCCGTCGGCGATGACGTGCGGATGCGTGCGCACCGCGTGCTCCCACTGCGCGGTGACGGCGCGCAGCTGCTCGAGCGTCGTGTCGCGTGACAGGCGCAGCGTGGTGTCGAGCACGAAGCGGTCGCGCAGCCCGTGGTTCTCGATGCGCATGTCGGCCAGCTTGCCGTTGGGGATGCGGACCACGGTGCGCCCGAGCGTGCGGATCGCCGTCGAGCGCAGCCCGATCTGCTCCACCGTGCCGCTGATCCCGTCGACCGCCACCCAGTCGCCGATGCGGAACGAGCGGTCGGCGGCCAGCGACAACGAGCCGAAGAGGTTCTCGATCGTCTTCTGCGCCGCGAGCGCGACCGCGATGCCGCCGATGCCGAGACCGGCGAGCACCGTGCCCACCGGATAGCCGAGCTGCGCGAGCGCGACCAGGAGCCCGATCGCGAAGAGCACCACGCGCAGCACGCGCCCCAGCAGCGGCACCAGCGAGCGCCCCTGCGGCGTGCTCCCCCAGGTGCGCTTCTCGAGCGTGCGCTCGAGGAGACGCGTGCCGCGCAGCAGCGCCCAGAAGAGCGCGAGCAGTCCGGTCGCGCGCGCGATGGCGAGCAGCGCGCCCTCCACACCGAGCGGGAGGCCAAGGAGCCGCACGAGCGGCGCGGCGAGCAACGCGCCAAGTCCGAGCCGGACCGGCCCGGCGAGTCGATCGACGATCCGGTCGTCGAGCCCGGAGTCGGTGCGCGCCGCGACGCGTCGCGCGAATGCGCCAAGCGGCCGCGCGACGAGCCACGCGACGAGCGCCGCCACGGGGGCGATGAGCGCGATGGCGATCCACTGCCACCACTGCACGCCCATCGGCCCGTCGCGCAGCAGCGGCTCGGG
>JALOPO010000053.1 GCA_025453855.1 Gemmatimonadaceae bacterium | reverse complement strand
CCGTGCGCGTCCTCCGTGACGGGGCGCGCGTCGCGGTGGCACCGGCGCCGGCACGCGGCGCCACGGTGCCGTGGCCGGATGGCTCGCGCGAGATCCAGCTCGCCGCCGCGGACAGCGCGGGGCACGAGTCCTTCGCCTCCCAACCACGCATCGCCGGCGATGGCGGGCGTCCGTGGCGCTCGCTCCCGCTTGGCCTCGACGACGCGTCGCGCCGGTGTCTCCTCGCCGAGTCGTGCGCGATGAGCGGGAACGCCGCACCAGGCGTGCGGACGGAGCAGGGTGGCCCGCCGATCCGCTTCCGCGTGCGGATCGCCCGGACAGGGCGCTACCAGCTCCGCGTGCGCTATGCGAACGGCAACGGCCCCGTGAACACCGACGACAAGGCGGCGATCCGCACGCTGCGCGTCGATGGGCGCGACGCAGGCGTGATCGTCATGCCGCAGCGCGGCGCGGGCGCATGGGGCGACCTCGGCGCAAGCAGCGCCGTCGACCTCGCGCTGCGCGCGGGCCTGCACGAACTCGCGCTCGTCTGGACCCCCCACGACCGCAACATGCACGGCACCGTCAACAGCGCGATCGTCGCCGCCATCGAGTGGCAGGCGCTGCCACCGCGCCCGCCCGAGGCACGTCGATGACTCGGTGCTCGCGGATGCGTCGCGCGCTCGTGACGGCACTCGCGCTCGCATGCGCGGTGGCGCCGGCGCTCCGCGCGCAGCCCGTCCCCCAGGTCTCCGCCGGCCGCATCGAGCGCATCGCCAGCATGCCGTCCCGCCACGTGGCCGCGCGCCATGTGGACGTCTGGCTGCCCCCGGGCTACGACCGCTCGCGCCGCTACCCCGTGCTCTACATGCACGACGGGCAGATGCTCTTCGACAGCACCGTCACCTGGAACCGGCAGGCGTGGGACTTCGCCGGCATCGCGTCGCGGCTGATCGCCGAGGGCGCCATCGAGCCGGTGATCGTCGTCGGCATCTGGAACTCGGGTCCCACGCGCCACAGCGAGTACTTCCCCGAGAAGGCGCTCGCCTTCATCCCGGAACCCTCGCGGCGTTCCCTCGTGCAGTCCGGCCTGTCCGGCCAACCGCGTGCCGACGCCTACCTGCGCTTCCTCGTCGGCGAGCTCAAGCCGCGCATCGACGCCACGTACGCCACGCGCCCCGACGCCGCCAGCACCTTCGTCATGGGCTCGAGCATGGGCGCCCTGATCTCGCTCTACGCGATCTCCGAGTATCCGCAGGTCTTCGGTGGCGCCGCCGCACTCTCCACGCACTGGGTCGGCGCCGGCTTCGCGAACGCCACCATCCCGCTCGGCATCCTCGCCTACCTGCGTGACCATCTCGCGCATGGCGAGGAGCATCGCCTCTACATGGATCGCGGCACCACCGAGCTCGATGCGCTCTACGCGCCGGCGCAGCCGCTGGCCGAGCAGGTCGCCTTCGATCGCGGGTACCGCGGTCGCAACTTCATGGCTCGCACCTACGAGGGCGCCGGCCACAACGAGCGCGCCTGGCGCGCCCGCCTCGACGTCCCGCTCCGCTTCCTCCTTGCCCCCCGGTGACCTCGTGCCGCATCCGACGTTCGTGCGCCTCGTCGCGCGCCGTGCCGTGCCCGCGCTCGCAGCGTGCCTCCTCCTGGTCGCCTGCGTGATGGTGCGCCCGCTCTCCGCGCAGGCCACGGCGAGCGTCGCCCACGCGCCGTGGACGCGGAGCGCCTCGATCTACGAGATCAACGTGCGCCAGTTCTCGCCGGAGGGGACGCTTGCCGCCGTCACGCGCGAGCTCCCCCGGCTGCGCGCGCTCGGCGTCGACATCCTCTGGCTCATGCCGGTGCAGCCGATCGGCAAGGCGAACCGCAAGGGATCGCTCGGCAGCTACTACTCGATCGCCGACTACGTGGCCGTGAACCCGGAGTTCGGCACCCTCGCCGACTTCCGCGCGCTCGTCGACCGTGCGCATGCCCTCGGCATGCGGGTCATCCTCGACTGGGTCGCGAACCACACCGCCTTCGACCATCCGTGGATCACCGCGCACCCCGACTGGTACGTGCACCGCCCCGACGGCTCGATCTCGGTGGCCATCGACGACAAGGGGAAGGAGACCGACTGGACCGACGTCGCGCAGCTCGACTACCGCAATGCGCAGCTCCGCGAGGGGATGATCGCCGCCATGGAGTGGTGGGTGCGCGAGACGCGCATCGACGGCTTCCGCTGCGACGTCGCCTTCTTCATCCCCACCGACTTCTGGCTCGCCGCGCGCCCGCGGCTGGCGCGCATCCGGCCCTCCCTCTTCCTGCTCGCCGAGGCGGAGGTGCCCGAGCTGCACGCGGCGTTCGACGCGACGTATGCCTGGACGCTGCATCACCTGCTCAACGACGTGGCGAAGCGCACGAAGCCCGTGAGCGAGTTGCAGGCGTGGCTCGCGACCGAGGCCCGGCGCTTCCCGGCCGACGCCTACCGCATGGCGTTCACCAGCAACCACGACGAGAACTCGTGGAACGGGAGCGAGTTCGAGCGCATGGGCGCCAATCATCGCCCCGCCTTCGTGCTCGCGGCCACGCTGCGCGGCACGATCCCGCTCGTCTACACCGGTCAGGAGCTCGGCAACCGCAAGCGGCTCCGCTTCTTCGACAAGGATACGGTCGAGTCGCGCGAGCCTGCGCTGGCGGCGTGGTACACGCAGGTGCTCGCCCTCAAGCGTCGCAATGCGGCGCTCGCCAACGGCGACGCGGGCGGTGCGCACGTGCCGCTGGCGGTCGAGGGTGCACCCGACGTCTTCGCCTTCTCGCGCACGCGGGGCACGAACAGCGTGGTGGTGGCGGTGAACATGGGCGATGCGGCGGCCACGCTGCGGTATCGCGGCTTCGCGGCGCCGGGACGCTATCGCGACTGGTTCGGCGGCGAGGCGACCACGCTCGCGGCCGCCGGCACGTTCACCGTCCCGGCACACGGCGTCCGCGTCTTCGTGCGCGGCGCGCGCTGAGCGGGCACGGTCGCGCGCGCGTGACGCGGTGCGCGACCGCGAAGCGTCAGCGATCCGCGATCAGCAGCTCGGGCGACGCCGCGTAGCCGGAGGTCCGCAGCCACGTGGCGACGGTGAGCCGCGTGAGCGTGCCGGTGGGATCGGGCGCCGGCTGGTGCCGCGCGAGCGTCGCCACCAGCCGGCGCCGTGCGGCGGGCGTGTCGCACCAGTCGCTGGAGAAGTGCGCACGCGAGCCGCTCGTCGGCAGCCCGCACCCTTCGACCTCGGTGAGCGCGCGGAAGATCCCGTCGGTCAGGAGCGTCGGTGCGGCGCCGCTGGCCAGGAAGCCGATCACGAGGGCGCTCTGGCGGATCGCGCGCACCGTGTCCTCGGTCGCGGCGGCCGCGCCGGTCACGTGCTCGCCCATGGGGAGCGCCGGTCCGGTGGGCGGCGTCATGCGCTTCACGCGCGTCGTCGCCTCGGTCGTGACGAGGAGCGGCTTCGGGGAACGGCGAGCGAACATCTGGGCACCACGTGAGGGGAGGGCGAGGGGTGGAGGTCCCTCGGTTGGGGAGACGAATCGCGCGGCGTGCGAGTCACCCCGCGGTCGCTTGCTGCCCCTGAGGCCGGGGCCTACGTTGCGCCTCAGTCCGGGGCCCCCCGCCGGCCACGATCCGTGGTGCGGGGGCCAACCGCGCCGCGCCGGCGACGCATCCGGATGCCGCGCCCGCGGGGCTCGGTGGCCGGCCGGCCTTCGGGTGTACGGCATGGCGACCTATCGCTTCGCAACGGTCCCCTCCGGGGGTGACCGGATCGTCTATCAGGACGGCGCACTCCGCGTGCCCGCGAACCCCATCATCCCCTTCATCGAGGGCGATGGCACCGGTCCGGACATCTGGCGTGCCTCGGTCCGCGTCTTCGATGCGGCCGTCGCACTCGCCTACGGCGGCGAGCGTCGCGTGCACTGGATGGAGATCTTCGCCGGCGAGAAGTCCAACACCCAGCATGGCACCTGGCTCCCCGACGAGACGCTCGACGCGGTCCGGGAGTTCCGCGTCGCCATCAAGGGCCCGCTCACCACGCCCGTCGGCGGCGGCTTCCGCTCGCTCAACGTCGCGCTCCGCCAGACGCTCGACCTCTACGCCACGGTCCGCCCCGTGCGCTGGTTCGAGGGGGTCGGCGCCCCGGTCAAGGAGCCGGGCAAGCTCGACATCGTGATCTTCCGCGAGGCGATCGAGGACGTCTACGCCGGCATCGAGTACAAGGCCGGCACCCCCGAGGCCGCGAAGGTGCGCGACTTCCTCGTGCGCGAGATGGGCGCCGAGATCCTCGACCAGAGCGCCATCGGCATCAAGCCGGTGAGCGAGTTCCGCTCCAAGCGCCTGATGCGCATGGCCATCGAGTACGCGCTGACGCACGGCCGCGACTCGGTCACGATCATGCACAAGGGGAACATCCAGAAGTTCACCGAGGGCGCCTTCCGCACCTGGGGCTACGAGGTCGCGACGCAGGAGTTCGCCGATCGCACCGTGAACGAGGCCGATCTCGACCAGCACGGTGGCCATGCGCCGGCGGGGCGCATCGTGATCAAGGATCGCATCGCCGACGCGATGTTCCAGCAGCTCCTGCTGCGGCCGAGCGAGTATTCGGTGATGGTCACGCAGAACCTGAACGGCGACTACATCTCCGATGCCGCCGCCGCGCAGGTGGGTGGCCTCGGCCTCGCCCCCGGCGCGAACATCGGCGACGGCGTGGCGGTCTTCGAGGCGACGCACGGCACCGCCCCCAAGTACGCCAACAAGAACAAGATCAACCCCGGGAGCGTGATCCTCTCCGGCGTGATGATGTTCGAGTTCATGGGGTGGACCGAGGCCGCGGCGCTCGTCGTGAAGGGGCTCGAGACGGCGATCCGCTCGGGCAAGGTCACCTACGACCTCGCGCGCCAGATGGCCTATGCCACCGAGGTCGGCACCTCGGCCTTCGGCGACGGGATCATCGCGGGGATGCGCAAGTGACGTCACGCGGTACGCTCCCGACGATCAACGTCGTTGCCGGTGATGCATCGGCACTCGACGCGCCGGTGCTCGCCATCGTGATGGCGAAGCCCGCCGCGCTCGATGCATCGCTCGCCGCCCTCGACGAGGCGACGGGCGGTGCGCTCGCCCGCACCATCGCGCGCGGCGACTTCACCGGGCGCCGCGACGAGGTCCTGCACCTCGCCGGCGGCACGCGCGGCCCGGCGCGCATCCTCCTCGTCGGCGCGGGCGATGCCCCCGATCGCGCGGTGGCGCTCAAGCGCGCCGGCGCGCTCGCCGCGCGTCGCGCGAGTGCGCTCGACGCCGGCGCGGTCGCCGTCGTCGTCGTCCCGGGCGCCGAGGGGACAGCCCTCGAGGCGCTGGTCACCGGCCTCACCATGGGCGCCTGGGAGTACCGCGACCTCAAGTCGCCCCCCAAGGAGCCGCGCTCGCCGGTGACGTCGATCACCGTGGTCGTCGGCGACGCGGCCCGCGACGAAGGCGCCGTGCGCGCCGGCGAATCGGTGGGTGCGGGCTACGCGCTCGCGCGTCGCCTGCAGATGATGCCCGGCAACCTCTGCACGCCCGACTTCCTCGCCGACACCGCGCGCGACATCGCCGCGCGGCACGCCCTCGAGGTCACGGTGCTCGGGCGCCGCGAGATGGAGTCGCTGCGCATGGGGAGCTTCCTCGCCGTCGCGCAGGGGACGCCGCAGGAGCCGCGCCTCGTCGCCCTCGAGTACCGGGGCGGTGGCGATGCGCGTCCGCTCGTCCTCGTCGGCAAGGGGATCTGCTTCGACACGGGCGGCATCTCCATCAAGCCGGCCGAGCGCATGGAGTGGATGAAGTACGACATGTCGGGCGCCGCCGGCGTGCTCGGCGCCATGGAGGCGATCGCGCGACTCAGGCTGAAGGTGAACGTGGTCGGCCTCGTGGGGGCGACGACCAACATGCCGAGCGGCACGGCGATCAATCCCGGCGACGTGGTGCAGGCGAGCAATGGCACCTTCATCGAGATCGTGAACACCGACGCCGAGGGGCGCCTCGTCCTCGCCGACGTGCTCGCGTACGCGAAGAAGTACGACCCCGCCGCCGTCGTCGATGCCGCCACGCTCACCGGCGCGGTGGTCATCGGGCTCGGGAACTCGCTGCACGGCGTGATGGGGAACGACCCCGCGCTGGTGCAGGAGCTGCTCGGTGCCGGCACGCGCGCCGGCGAGCCGGGGTGGGAGCTCCCGCTCTGGCCCGACTACGAGGAGCAGATCAAGAGCGACACCGCCGACATCAAGAACACCGGCGGGCGCGCCGCCGGGACGATCACCGCGGGGCTCTTCCTCAAGGTCTTCGCCGAGGGCTATCCGTGGGTCCACCTCGACGTCGCGGGAACCGCGTACTCGGAGAGCGACCTGGTCGCGCTGCCGCGCGGCGGCACGGGGCGCCCGGTGGGCACCTTCGTCGAGTTCGTGCGGGCGAGGGCGCGCTGAGCGCCGGTCGCACGTGGCGCACGCTGGTCGTCGGCATCGCGCTCGCGGGCGCGGTGCCGACGACCATGCGCGCGCAGGTGCCGAGTGCGATTCCCGACTCGGCCGTGTCGGCGCGGTCGGACTCGCTGGCGCGCCTCGACTCCATCGCCCGCGAGGACTCGGTCAAGCGGCCACTCCCGCGCGCCGAGCTCCCGGCGCGCACGGAAGGGGCGTTCGCCTTCCGCTTCAACGGCGACTCGCTCTACGTGCACGGGGCGCTCACGCTCGCCGACCTGCTCGAGCGCGTGCCGGGACTCACTACCTTCCGCGCGCGCAACTACACGGCGCCGCAGATCGCCTCGGTCGCCGGTGACGTGGGGCGCATCCGCCTCTTCGTCGATGGCGTGGAGCTCGAGCCGTTCGATCCACGGTCGGGCGGGATCTACGACCTGAGCCTCTTCCCGCTCGCCACGCTCGAGGACCTCGCCGTGGAGCGTGCGGCCGACGAGTTGCGCATCCACATGCGCACCTGGCGCGGCCCGCTGGTGCGCACCGCCGCCAGTCGCCTCGACGTGCTCACGGGCGACGATCGCGCGAACACCTTCCGCGGCTATGTCGCGCGGCGCTGGAAGCCCGGCTGGGCGCTGCAGCTCTTCCTCCAGCAGCGATCGCTGCAGGATTCACCGCTGGTCGCCGGTGACGGCGACGCCCTCGCCGCCTTCGCCCGCCTCGGCTACGTGGGGCGCGGCTGGTCGCTCGATGCCACGCTCAATCGCCATCGCAACACGCGCACGACGCTCCTGCCCGTGGGGACGGCACTCGAGGGGAGCGACCCCGGACGTTCCATCCCGGGCATGGAGCTCATCGATCAGGAGCTCCTGGTGCGCGCGGCGCTCGGCACGGTGTCGCAGGGCCCGTGGCTCACCGCCACCGCGGCCTCGCGCACCATGCAGGAGCGGAGCACGCGACGCCCCACCGCAGGCGGGACGCCGTTCAGCGGCGTGCGTGTCGACACGGCCGACACGAACCTCGTGCGCCGGCAGTACGTGATCGCCGGTGGCTTCACGGCCGGGGCATTGCGGCTCTCGGCCACGCACCGCATCCGCGACATCGACGGCGAGCTGCTGCAGCAGCCCTCGGTGCGCGCCGCGCTCGAGACCGAGCGCGCCACGATCGCCCTCTTCGGCGAACGCTCGCCGTTCGACGACGTGACGCGCGCCGAAGTGCACGCTCGCCTGCAACCGGTGCCGTGGCTCCTGCTCCAGGGGACGGCCAGTCGCACGAGCGAGGGTGAGGCGTCGATCATCTTCGACACGCTCGGCCGCACGGAGCGTACCCCGCTGCCTGCCGGGCGTGCGTTCCGCGCGGAAGCCGGCGTGCGCCTGCGCGGCCTCTGGGTCACCGGTGGCGTGCTCACACGCGACAGCGCGGTGCTGCGCCCACCGATCATCCTCGACCAGCGCTACAGCGCGGTGCTCGACGGGCCGGCGACGGCGATGATCGGGACGATCGTCGGACCGCTCGGCCGCGGCTTCGCCACGCACGTCACCGCCACGCAGTGGCGCGAGGCCGGGCTCTATCGGCCGCGCCGGCAGTTCCGCGGGGAGCTCACCTTCCGCACCGATTGGCGATCGCGCTTCCGGAGCGGGAACTTCGGCTTCATGTTCGGCGGCATCCTGGAGTACCGGGACCGGGTGCGCTTCCCGCTCGACACGACCGACGTCTCGGCCATCTCGGCGACCACCGTCGGCCTCGTGGCCGAGATCCGCATCCGCGACGCGATCATCTCGTGGCAGCTCCGCAACCTGACGAACCAGAGCTACACCACCGTGCCCGGGCTCCTCATGCCGACGGCGCAGAACATCTACGGGGTCCGCTGGACCTTCCGGAACTGAGGCCGGGCATCACGTGGCTGTCACGATCGCGAGCATGACGGGGTTCGGGGCG
Organism: Gemmatimonadaceae bacterium; assembly: GCA_025453855.1. Classification (GTDB taxonomy): domain Bacteria; phylum Gemmatimonadota; class Gemmatimonadetes; order Gemmatimonadales; family Gemmatimonadaceae; genus JALOPO01. Next base: position 224 of record JALOPO010000053.1, on the reverse strand, counting down.
GCGGAGGGCGTGGTCGCCGGACACCGGGTCGCCGTCGAGGTGCGGAGCGTCAACCATCGCTTCTTCACGCCGTCGCTCAAGCTCCCGAGCGCGCTCGGTCGCCTCGAACCGGAGCTGCGCGAGGCGATGCGCCAGCGCGTGGCGCGCGGCCACGTGACGCTCAGCGTGCGCCTCGATCGCGATGGCGACGACGGTGCGCCGCGCATCGATGCGGCGCGACTCCG
>JALOPO010000052.1 GCA_025453855.1 Gemmatimonadaceae bacterium | reverse complement strand
GGATCGTCGACGTCGGTCGCATCGACCTCCTCGGCCAGCTGCTGGCGACGGAGGAGCTGCCAGTAGCGCCCGCGCCGCGCCACCAGCTCGTCGTGCGTCCCCTCCTCGACCACGCGCCCGTCGTCGAGCACCACGATGCGGTGCGCGTCGCGCACGGCGCTCACCCGATGGCTGGCGATGATCGCGGTCCGGCCATCGAGCGCGTCGCGCAGCCCGGCCAGGATCGCCGCTTCCGTACCGGTGTCGACGGCGCTCAGCGCATCGTCGAGCAGCACCACGCTCGGCTCGCGTGCCAGGGCACGTGCGATCGCGGCGCGCTGCTTCTGCCCGCCCGAGAGGTTGATGCCGCGCTCGCCGAGCATCGTCGCCACGCCGGCGGGAAGCGTGCGGATCGCCTCGTCGAGCTGCGCCAGTGCGCTCGCGCGCATCGCCTGCGCCTCGCTCGCGCCGCCGTACGTGAGGTTGGCGAGCAGCGGCTCGCTGAAGAGGAGGCTCTCCTGCGGCACGTAGCCCACCGCGGCGCGCAGGTCGGCGAGGGCGAGGTGCTGCACCGGGATCCCGTCGAGCAGCACCTCGCCCTCCTGCGGGTCGAAGATGCGCGGGACGAGGTCGAGCAGCGCACTCTTGCCGCTGCCCGTGGCACCCACGATCCCGACCGTGGTGTTGGCCGGGACGGTGAAGCTCACGTCCCGCAGCACCCAGCGCGTGGCGTCGTCGTCCTGCCGCGGCGGATAGGGCGGGAGCGTGACCGGGAGCGGCGGCGAGGTGATCGTGGGCGCGGCCTGCAGCACGGTGTTGATGCGCCCCATGCTCGCCGCGCCGCGCTGGAAGAGGTTGATCACCCAGCCGAGCGCGATGAGCGGCCAGGTGAGCATGCCGAGGTAGAGCCCGAAGGCGACGAAGTCGCCGACACTGATGGTCCCGCGCAGCGCGAGCGTCCCGCCCACGCCGAGCACCGCCACCGCACCGAGGCCGGCGAGGAGCTGCAGCCCGGGCGACATCGCGCCCTGCAGCCGCACGAGTCCCATGTTGCGGCGCCGGTACTCGGCGTTGAGCGCCGCGAAGTGCGCCTCCTCCGCGCGCTCCTGCCGGAAGGCGCGCACGATGCGCGCGCCGGCGAGGTTCTCCTGCGCGTGCGTGGTGAGCGTGCCGAAGTGGTCCTGCACCGCCTCGAAGCGGCGGTGGATGCGCGCGCCGAGCCACGCCATCACGACCGGGAGGAGGACCATCGGGAGCAGCGCGATCCCGGTGAGGCGCGCGTCGATGCGGAGCATGAAGACGAGCGCCACGATCCCGCCGGTGATCGTGTTGACGAGGTACATGATGGCGGGTCCTGCGACCATGCGCACGGCGCCGAGATCGTTCGTCATGCGCGCCATGAGGTCGCCGGTGCGCTGGCGCGTGAGGTAGGGCGCATCGAGCGTGGTGAGCCGGTGGAACATCGCAGCGCGCAGGTCGTACTCCACGTACCGGCTCAATCCGTTGAGCACCTCGCGCATGCCGTAGCGCAGCGCGCCCGCCAGCAGCGCGAGCGCGAACATCGCGCCCGCGAGGGTGCGGATGCGCGTGGAGGGCGCCCCGGTCGCGAGATCGTCGATCGCGCGACGCAGCAGCCAGGGGATGCCGGCTGCCGCGACCGATCCCGCGCTGACGAGCGCGAGTCCCCACGCCATCCGCGCGCGATAGGGACGCACGAAGGGGAGGAGCGTCGCGAGCGTACGGAGGCTGCTGGAACGGGGCTTGCTTGACTCGGCCATTGGCGGAAGCGTGCGCATCGTTGCGCGCACCGTCGGGAAGGGACATCCGAAGGAGACAACCGATGCTGCATCCTATTCGTTCGCGGCGCGTGCCGCTCCTCTCGCTCACGACGGCAATCGCGCTCGCGGCCTGCGGTGGTGACCGTGGCGCCGGCGATGCCGGCGTCGCGCGTGTCGACAGCGCCGCGCCGACGTTCGGCGACACGGCGCTCGCCGCAGCGACCCCGTCCCCGGTGGTGGACAGCGCACCGTCCCCTGCCGTGACACCGGCGCCCACGCCGGCACCGGAGCCGGCCCCCGTCGCTGCGGCGCCGACGCGTCGGACCGAGCGTCCCGCCCGCCGGCCGGCGCCGGCGCCGCGCCCGTCACGGCAGGATCGCGCGGAGACGCCGGCGCCGTCGCCCGCTCCGTCCGCCGAGGCGGCACCCCGTCGCGGGTCGATCGCGGCCGGGAGCTCGCTCCGCCTGTCGTTCGGCGAGAAGGTCTGCTCGCGTACGCTCAACGAGGGTGATCGCGTGACGGCGACGCTCGCCAGCAGCGTCGACGGGTCGAACGGCGTGACGCTGCCGAGCGGCGCGCGCGTGACGCTCGTCGTGACGCGCAGCACGTCGGCGACGAACAACGATCGCCCCGACCTGGCGTTCGACGTGCGCAGCGTGAGCGTGGATGGCGAGAGCTACGACCTCAATGGCAGCGTCTCGCTCGACACGCTGGCCATCGAGCGGCAGGGCGGTGACGCGAAGAAGGTCGCCATCGGTGCCGCGGCCGGTGCGGTGATCGGCAACATCGTGGGCGGTGGCAACCGCGCCGTGCGCACCGCGGCCGGTGCCGCCGCGGGTGGTCTCGCCGGCGCGGGCGTGGCCGCGGCCACGGGCAAGCGCTACGCCTGCGTCCCCGCCGGCCAGAACGCGACCGTGCGCACCTCGAGCGCGCTCTCGATCCCGGTGCGCTGAGCGCCGCCAGTAGCGGGAGGCAGGGCGAACCGCAGGCCGCGATGATGCGATGAGACGCGACGGGGTCGCGAGGAACTGCCACTGACAAAGGCTTCATGGGTGACGGCGCATGCGGGAGTTCCCGCATGCGCCGTCCGCATTTCTGCCGTCAGTCGCCGTTCTTCGCGCGCCCGTCGCGTCTCATCGCATCATCGCGGCCTGCGGTTCGCCCGCGCCGCGGCCCCGAACGGGGCTCACGGTGTCGGCCCCACCGCCGCCCCCCACGCGCGTGGCTCGTGCACGCCCTGCCAGCCGCCGGGGACGCGGACGATCGCGTTCACGTTCGCGAGGCCGCGCGTGGTCTCGACCTTGTGCCCCATCGCACGCAGCGAGTCGAGCACCGGGGCGGGGAAGCCGCCCTCCTCCACGCGCAGCACGTCGGGAAGCGACTGGTGATGCGCGCGCGGCGCCCGCATGGCGTCGGCGAGGGTCATCCGGTGCTCGATCACGTTCAGGATCACCTGCGCCGTCGCGGTGATGATGCGCGGCCCCCCCGCGGCGCCCGCCACCATCCGCACGGCGCCGCTCCGGTCGAGCACCACCGTCGGCGACATCGCGCTCAGCATCCGCTTCCCCGGCGCGATCGCGTTCGCCTCGCCCTGCACCAGGCCGAACATGTTCGGCTTGCCGGGCTGCACGGCGAAGTCGTCCATCTCGTCGTTCATCATGAAGCCGACGCTCGCCAGGTACACGCCGCTCCCCCACGAGTTGTTGAGCGTCGTCGTCGTCGCCACCGCGTTCCCGTCGCCGTCCACCACGCTGTAGTGCGTCGTGTGCACCCCCTCGCCCGTCATCCCGGGGAGCTGCGTCGTCGGCGTCGCCTTCGTGCGATCGATCGTCTGCCAGAGCGTGCGCGCGTAGGCCTTGCTCGTCAGCTCGGCCAGCGGGACGCGCACGAAGTCGGGGTCCCCGAGCTTGCTGTTGCGATCCACGAAGGCGCGCTGGAAGGCGCTGCCGAGGAGATGCAGGTAGCTGGTGCTCCCGAACGCCGGCAGCGCCGGCTCGTTCTCGAGCATGTTGAGCGTCTCGGCCATCGTCGTCCCGCCGCTGCTCGAGGGCGGCATCCCGACCAGCGTCCAGTCGCGATACGTGGAGACCAGCGGCTGGCGCCATGCCGCGCGGTAACGCGCGAGATCCGCCTTCGTGATCACGCCCCCGTTGCGCGCCATCTCCGCCGCCACGCTGTCGGCGATCCACCCGGTGTAGAACGCCTCCTCGCCACGCTCGATGAGCGCCGCCAGCGTGCGTGCGAGCGCCGGCTGCACGAGCGTCGAACCGATCGCCGGCGCCGAATCGCGCGTCAGGAAGGTGTAGCGCCCGGCGTAGCGCGCGATCAGCCCCTGGCTCCGCTGGATGCTCGAGAACAGCCCGCTGTCGACCACGAAGCCGTCGCGCGCCATGCGCAGCGCGGGCCCCATCACCACCGCGCGCGGCAGCTTCCCGTAGCGGGCGTGCGCCCCGAGCAATCCCGCCACCGCGCCCGGCACCCCGCTGGCGCGCCAGCCGACGATGCTCTCGTCGCTCGCGGTCCCGTCAGCCTTGAGGTACATGTCGCGGCTCGCCGCCTGCGGCGCCTGCTCGCGATAGTCGAGCGCGGCCCGCCGGCCATCGGCGTACTGGATGATCGAATAACCACCACCACCGAGGTTGCCCGCCTCGGGCCAGACGACCGCCAGCGCGAACCCCGTGGCCACCGCCGCGTCCACGGCATTGCCGCCGAGGCGCAGGATCTCCGCCCCGGCCTCGCTCGCCAGCGGGGCGTTGCTCACCACCATGCCGCGCGCCGAGAACGCGGTGCGCGCCGGCTGCCGCAGTCGCCACCCGTCGGCGAAGACCACCGTCGCCGCGCGTCCCGTCTCGGTGGGCACCGGCGCCGCCACGACCGGCGCCGCTGCCGGCGTCGGGGGCGCGGGCACCACGGCCGGCGAGCGCGGCCCGCACGCGGTGAGCGCCGCCAGCGAGCCGAGGCCGGCGCGGGCGAGCGGGCGGAGCGAGGGGTGCATCATGGCGGGAACGGGACGATCGTCGAGCTGCAGCGCGCGGCGCGTCCGCGCCCTGCATCCCGGCGGGGCATGAGTATGTTATGGCGCCCCCAACTCTACCCGTGCGAACCGGGGTCCGGCAGCGCGCGCCTCCGCGCGGCGTCGCCGCACCCCACCCCGTCCGCACCTCACGATCCGGCGTGACCCAGTCCACCTCGAGCGCGCCGCGCGACCCGCGCATCACCGAGCATCGGAATCCGCACACGGCGGACATCGATCGCGCGTCGCCGCTCGAGATCGTGGACCTCATCGCCGCCGAGGACGCACGCGTCGCGCCGGCGGTCGCCCGGCAGCGCGAGGCACTCGCCGCGGCCATCGCCGCCGCCGAAGCCGCGCTCCGCGCCGGTGGCCGCGTGATCTATGCCGGCGCGGGGACGTCGGGACGGCTCGGCGTCCTCGACGCGAGCGAGATCCCGCCCACCTTCGGCGCCGACGTCGGCCTCTTCGTCGGCCTCATCGCCGGTGGCCCACCCGCGCTCCTGCGCGCGCAGGAAGGGGCCGAGGACAGCCCCGAGGGCGGCGCCACCGACCTGCGCGCCATCGCCGTCAGCGACCGCGACTTCGTCGTCGGCATCGCCGCCAGCGGGACCACGCCGTATGTCCATGGCGTGCTGCACGCCGCCAAGGCGGCCGGCGCGCGCACCGCGCTCATCGCCTGCACCGCGCCGCCGGCCGCGATCCTCGGCGTCGTCGACGTCCCGATCGTGCTCATCGTCGGCCCCGAGGTCGTCACCGGCTCCACCCGCCTCAAGGCGGGGACCGCCACCAAGCTCGCGCTGAACACCATCAGCACCGGCGCGATGATCCGCCTCGGCAAGACCTTCGGCAACCTGATGGTCGACCTGCGCGCGACCAACGCGAAGCTCGTCGACCGCAGCGAGCGGATCGTGACCGAGGTCACCGGGCTGCCGCGCGAGGCGGCCACCGCGCTGCTGGCGCGTGCCGGGGGGCAGGTGAAGCGCGCCCTCGTCATGCACCTGCTCGACCTCGATGCCGACGGCGCCGATCGCGCGCTGGCCGGTGCGGGCGGCGTCATTCGCCGCCTCGTCGAGCCGCCACCGGTCGACGCCTGAGCGCCGCCACATGACGTCGCCCCTCCCGCCTGCGCCGATCCTCGTCGGCCTCATGTCGGGCACCTCGCTCGATGGCATCGCGGCCGCCGCGGTGCGCTTCGTCCCCGATGGCGACGGTGTGCGACCGGAGCTCCTCGCCTTCCACGGCACGCCGTACGACGCCACGCAGCGCGAGCGCCTCGCCGCGGCGATGGTGCGCGGGAGCGCACGCGACTACTGCCGCCTGCATGTCGATCTCGGGCGCTGGCTCGCGGATGCCGCGCTGGGCGTGATCGATGCCGCCGGCCTCACGCCGCGCGACGTGCAGGCGATCGCCAGCCACGGGCAGACGCTCTGGCACGAACCCGGGCATTCCACCTGGCAGATCGGCGACGCGGCCACGATCACCGAGCGCACCGGCTGTCTCGTGGTGCACGACTTCCGCGCCCGCGACATGGCCGCCGGCGGTCAGGGGGCACCGCTCGTCCCGCTCGCCGACCTGCATCTCTTCGCGGCCGTCGACGCGCCGCGGGCGCTGCAGAACCTGGGCGGCATCGGCAACGTCGCCGTCGTCCCGGCGCGCGGCACCGGCGATCGCGTGGTCGCCTTCGACACCGGGCCGGGCAACGTGGTCATCGATCGCGTCGTCGCCTCGCTCGTCCCCGGGCAGCACTACGACGACGGCGGTCGCATCGCCGCCGGCGGGCGTGCGATCGAGCCCGTGCTCGCGCGGCTCCTCGACGATCCGTATCTCGTCGAGGCGCCGCCCAAGAGCACGGGGCGCGAGAAGTACGACGACGCGTACGTGGCCGACCTGATCGACTCGTGCGGCACGGTCGCACCCGGGTGCACGGTGGCCGACATCGTCTGCACGGCCACGGAGCTCACCGCGCGCACGATGCAGCGCTCGTACGACCGCTTCGTGGCCCCCGACGTGCGCGACGTGGTGCTGGCCGGCGGCGGCACGCGCAATCCGGAACTCGTGCGCCGCATCCGCGCCGCGCTCCCCTCGCGCGACGTGCGCCTCTTCGACGACCTCTTCTTCGATGCGGAGGCGAAGGAGGCGGTCGCCTTCGCGTACATGGCGCTCCAGCAGCTGCGCGGGCGTCCCGGCAACGTTCCCTCGGCCACCGGCGCGGCGGGTCCGCGCCTCCTCGGTGCCCGCACGCTCCCGTGATCGTCACTCCGCGATGACCGTCCCCATCCCCGATCGGCGCACGAGCGACGTGGTCCCCCCCACCGGGGGGCGCCGCGCCTCCGACATCGCGCAGCTCTGCATCGGCGCGATCCGCTGGGATGCCGCCCGCGGCTGGGGTGACGCGCGCCCGCAGATCGACGCCGCGTTGCGCCTCGGCATCGGCGGCTTCGTCATCCACGGTGGCACCAACGAAGCGGTGCGCGCGCTCACCCGCGACCTGCAGCAGCGCTCGCGCACGCCGCTCCTCATCGCCGCCGACATGGAGCGCGGGGCGGGGCAGCAGTTCGAGGGCGCCACCGGGCTCCCGCCGGCGGCGGCGCTGGCCGCGCTGCGCGATCGCGATGCGGTGCGACGCGCATCCCGTCACACGGCACGCGAGGCCCGCACGCTGGGCGTGAACTGGAACCTCGCGCCGGTGAGCGACCTCGATCTCGAGCCGCTCAACCCGGTGCTCGACACGCGCTCCTTCGGCGCCACGCCGAGCGAGGTGGGCGACTACGTGGCCGAGTGGATCGACGCCTGCCAGAGCGAAGGGGTGCTCGCCTGCGCGAAGCACTTTCCCGGCCACGGGCGCACGACCGCCGATTCGCATCTCGAGCTCCCGGTCGTCGCCACGCCGCAGAGCGTCCTCCTGCAGGACGACATGCAGCCCTTCCGCGCCGCCATCGACGCGGGCGTGGGAGCGATCATGACCGCCCACGTGGCCTATCCCGCGATCGAGCCGAGCGGGGTGCCGGCCACGCTCTCGCGCGAGCTGCTCACCTGGGTGCTGCGCCAGCGCCTCGAGTTCGACAACCTCGTCGTGGCCGACGAGATCACGATGGCCGGGCTGCTGCAGGGCGGGCTCGACGAGGGCGAGGCGGCGGTGCGCGCGATCCTCGCCGGCTGCGACCTGCTGCTCGTTCCCGGCGATCCGACGCGCGTCGCGCAGCAGCTCGAGGAAGCGGTGGAGACGGGACGCATCGATCGCGATCGGCTCCGCCTCTCGATTCGCCGTCGCCTCAAGTGGGCGCAGTGGGTCTCGCCGCCCAACGACTATCGCCGCCCGAGCGCCACCGACGTCGCGTGGTGCGCGCAGCTCGCCGATCGCACGGTGCAGCTGGTGCGTCCGCCCGCGCGCGGCGTGCGGGCGCCGGTCGAGGTGCTCGCCTTCGACGGCGATGCGCAGGCGGGGATGCGCACCGCGCGCGAGCCGATGCTCGCCACGCTGCGCCAGCTCGGCGTCGACGTGCGCGTCGCCGATCGCCCCGACGGCCCGAGCCGCGGCACGGTGGTGATCGCCGCCTTCGGCACGCCGGTGCAGGGGCGCGGCTCGCTCGAGGTGCCGCCGCTCGTGCGCGATGGCGTGAATGCCGCCGTGCAGCAGGCGCGCGGCGCGGGACGCGACGTGCTCGTGACCTGGTTCGGCCATCCGCGCCTCGCCACCGCCTTCGGCGACGACGTGCCGCTCCTCTGCGCGTGGAGCGGCGACACGTGCATGCAGCAGGCGGTCGCGCGCTGGCTGGCGCGGCAGCGCAGCTGACGGTGCACGCGGCGCTTCTCGTCGGCGCCGCGGTCGCGATCTCCGCGGCACTCTGCTTCGGCTGGCTCCTCACGCGCTACGCCCGCATCCTCGGTGCGGCGATGCGTGCGCGGCACCCCGCCACGCTCGTCGCACCCTCGCGCAGCGACACCCGCCTCGGCCTCGCCCTCGCACGCAGCCGCACTGCCGACGCCATGCTCGCCCTCAACGACGCCGATGCGTATGCCGCGTGGCGACTCGCGCGTGTCAACGCGCTCGGCACGCTGGTCGCGGGCACCATCGGCATCGCCCTGGTCATCCTCGCGCTCGTCGACTGAGGCCGGTCCTCTCCCGCCGTGCTCCGCACGCGTGATCGGGGCGCGCGGGGGCATCGCAACCGCGTCAGCACGGAGGGGCGGAGAACGACCGGGGAAGGGCGGGTTCGCATGCGGGGGCTGTCGTGCATGCGGGACCGTTCAGCAAGGCAGTGGATCGGCTCCGCATGCGCACGGCGCTCCGAGTGCCACGCGGGCATCGCCGGCGCGTCCTCCGTGCTCCGGTGGCTTGCCGCGCCTCCATGCTGACGCGGTTGCCGTTCCCCGCACTCTCGGAAACGGGACGGCTCAGGGCCGCGCCAGGCCGGCGCGCACTCGATCGAGGAGGGAGACGAGCGTGCGCTGCTCGTCCTCGGAGAGCAGGGCCATCTGGTCGACGGGGAGCCCTTCGGCGATCGGGTCGAGGCGGTGCAGGAGCTCGGCGCCGGCATCGCTGAGTGCGCACCAGACGACGCGGCGGTCGTCGGTGCAGCGGCGGCGCGTGACGAGC
>JALOPO010000051.1 GCA_025453855.1 Gemmatimonadaceae bacterium | reverse complement strand
GCGCCGCACGCCGGGCACCTCCGACGTGTCCAGCGCACGGACGGCGCGGATCGCCGCGACCGTCGCCGGATCGTCGGCGGACATCGTCCCGCCGCTCAGCGCCGTGGCCGTCGCCTGGTCGCCGTGCGCCCGCGCATATCGCGGATCGCGCGGTCGGCGGCGTACGCGCTCCACCAGGGCTGGTCGGTCGGCATCGCGGCGAGAGGGGGAGCGTGGCGCGGCGTGGCGCCGCGTCCGGTGGCAAAGCTATCCCCACCCACGTCGGATGGCGTGGCGGGCGACGTCAGGGACCATGCCATGGCCAGGTGTCTCCTTTGCGCCGGTTGGTGGCGATGCGCAGCGCCTGCAGGTTGGCGAGGGCGTCCGTCCCGCCGAGCGACACCGGGACGACGTGATCGATCTCCCAGCCGAACGGCGTCCCGGTGACGCCGTGATCGAAGCGGCAGATCGCCTCGTTGCGGGCGTCCAGGCGCCAGAGCTGCGGATCGAAGCCGGGGATCTCGGCGGCACGCTCCCAGACGGCATCGACGATGCGGTCGGGGAACGGCTCACCCGACGCCATCGTCCCCGGCAGGCGTGCGTCGCCGGGACGGGCGGCCTGGGCGGGGAGGGCGGGACTTTCGGGCGGCGTCTGCGAGACGACGCCACGCTCGGACGGCTCCAGCATGCGTCGAGATCTGCCAACGCGTCGTGCATGGGAGCCACACGCCGTGGGCAATCGCCATACGCCATGGGCAATGCACGAGGCGCGAAACCACCATCGGTGCGGGGGCGTACGGGACGCTGCCATCCGACCCTCCGGAGCCCCGCGCATGCCTGCACCGATCCGCCCCGTCCGCCTTCGCCACGCCCTGATCGCCGCGGCGACCACGCTCGCGCCCGCGCTCGCCGGCGCGCAGGTGGCCCGCCCCGTGCCGGCTACCGCGGCCTCGCCCTCGGTGCTCGCCCCGGCGGTGCCATCGGCCGGGAGCTACCGCTTCCAGCTGCGCGAGAGCGATGGTGACGCGAGCACCGGCACGGTGGAGTGGAACGGGCCGTGGGTGCGCATCGAATCGAGCGGCGACATCGGCATCCGCCTCGGTGGCGAATCGTCGGGCCGGCGGTCGGTGCGCGACCGCACGCACGACGCGGCGCGCGACACCGAGCGGCGACCGGCGCGTGCGCGCACGCGCGACGGCGGCCGGTCGAGCTGGATGCTCCTCGACCAGCGCAGCGGCGCGCTCTACATCGTGAATGACGAGGAGCGCCGCATCGACGTGCTGCCCAGCGGCGACTTCGTGCACGTGCTCGGGACGGTGATGGGCTACGTGGCGCCGGTGGTGCAGATCCGCGTCGCCGACGCCGGGATCCGCGCCGCGGCCATGGGCGACGGTGGCCTGGTGGCGGGAATCCCCACCAAGCGGTTCCGCATCGTGGAGCGCTACACGCAGAAGGTGCGGGCGATGGGCTTCGAGGCGGCGGCATCGACGATGATCGTGACCACCGACCTGCGCGTGCCGGTGGAGCACGGCGTCCGCGCCAATCCGCTCGCCGACATGATGCTCGGCGCGGCATCGACCGGGACGCTCTTCGACGCCACGCACCGCGACAACCTCGCGCGGGCGCGGGCGGCGCTCTTTCGCGGCGCGCCGCTGCAGGTGGACGTGACGAGCGAGGAGACCGACGAGGACGGCACCGAGCGCGAGACGACGTCGATGCAGGTGACCGAGGTGCGCACCGACGTCCCCGACGCGGCACGATTCGCGCTGCCGACGGGCTACGAGCGCAAGACGGTGACGCTCCCCGGGCGCCGCATCTGAGGGCCGCCGCGGCGCGCGCGGTCAGCGCGGCGCGCGCGCGAGGAGCGTCTCGAGTTCGGCGTCGAGGCCGTAGACATCGTCGAGGAAGCGCACGCTCCCGTCGCGACGCGGCACCGCGGTGGCGTAGATGATGAAGACGGGATGCGGGCGCGCGAGCGGGACGCGCCGCTCGCGTCCCGCCGTCATGGCGGCGTGGATCGCGTCGGGGGTCCAGTCGCCGCGCTCGTCGCGGAGCACGAAGGCGGCCAGTCCGGCAGGATCGGCGACGCGCACGCAGCCGTGGCTGTAGTCGCGCTGCGCCTCCTCGAAGAGGCGCCGTGACGGCGTGTCGTGCAGGTAGACGTTGAACTCGTTCGGGAACATGAACTTCACGCCGCCGAGCGAGTTGCCGGGGCCGGGGAGCTGTCGCACGCGCACGCCGCGACCGATGCGCGCGATGTTGGCGGCGGTGCTCGGCACCGTGGCGCCGGTGGCGGTGGAGGCGAGGATGTAGTCGTTGCGCGCCAGGTACGCAGCGCCGCCGCGCAGCGCCTTCGGGCGGATCTCGCGCACGCCGATGCCCGGCGGCACCTCCCAGAACGGGCTGAAGACGAGATAGCTCATCTCGCCCGTGAAGACCGGCGTCTGCGACTTGTAGGCGCGGCCGATGACGACGTTCATCGTGTCGGCGGCGACGGTGTCGCGCCCCATGGCGCGGAAGGCGTAGAGCGTGAACTCGGGGAGGTTCACGAGGATCGGCTCGCCCGCGAAGCTGCGCGGGAGCCAGCGGAAGCGCTCGAGCGCGAGCTCGATCTGGCGGATGCGCTGGCCGAACGGGCGCACGAGTCGCGCCCAGGTCGCGGGGCCGATCACGCCGTCGGCGCGCTGCCCGTGCCGCCGCTGGAAGCGACGCACCGCCGCCACGAGTGCGCTGTCGTAGGTCGCACCGCTCCCCTCGCCGGCCGCGAGGTCCTGCACCGCGACCAGCTTGCGGCGCAGCAGCTCGGCGTCCTCGTACGGGTCGCCGGGGCGGAGCGGGAGCGTCGCGGGACGTCGCGGCATGGCGAGCGTGGTGTCGGCGGCGAGCGTGCGATAGCGATGCAGCGCGGCGACGAGCCACTGGTACGGCGCGAACGGCGGCTCGAGCGCGGCGAGGTCGGCGCCCACGTTGCCGGTGGCGGCGAGGCCGCGCACGAAGCCGGCGCGATCGATCACCTGGCGCGGGAAGCGGAGGTCGGCGTGCGCCTCGCGCGCATTCACACGCCCGAGCCAGAGCGCGCGCACCGCACGCACCGCGGCCGCGCTGAGCGCGCGATCGGTGTCGCGCACGACCGCCTCGCCCGCGGTGCAGCGCTCGCGATCGAGTCGATCGAGGCGCGCGGCATTGCCGGTCGCGTCGAAGTCGCGCGGCGCGAGGCCGAGCGAGTCGACGCGCGCGAGCCAGCGCACGAGGGCACGCGCCTGCGCGGTGGGAATGCAGTCGACGAGCCAGAGCGGCGCGGGGTCGGCGGCGTGGAGCGAATCGAGGGCCGGGGCGGCATCGCGCCACGTGGTCCACGACGCCGTGCCCTGTGCCGACGTGCGGGCCGGGAGTGCGACGATCGTGGTGGCGAGCGCGAGGGCGATCGTGCGGGGCGCGCGGCGCGCGCGCTCCAGGGCGCGATGGAGCATGGACGAGAGCGGACGCGGACTCGGAGGGGCGCCGTCAGCGCGCGCGGATCGCGCTGCGCCGGACGACGAGTTCGACGGGAAGGACCTGCACGCGCGGCGGCCCTTCGTAGCCGCGCATGCGATCGAGGAGGAGGTCGAAGGCGAGGGCGCCCATGCGCTCGGCCGGATGCGCGATCACGGTGAGGAAGGGATCGATGGCGGCCGCCAGTTCGATGTCGCCGAAGGCGACGACGGCGACGTCGCGCGGGACGTCGAGGCCATGGCGTCGGAGCGCGGTGAGGGCGCCGATGGCGACGAGGTTGTTGGCGGCGACGATCGCCTCGGGGAGCGTGCGTGTCGCCACGAGCTCGTCGACGAGGCGCTCGCCGCTGGCCCGGTCGAAGCGACCGAGCGCGGCGCGCGGCACGAGGCCGGCGCCCTGCATGGCGATGCGATAGCCGTTGAGGCGATCCTCGAGCGACGAGACGCCGGGGGTGCCGCCGAGGAAGGCGATGTCGCGGTAGCCCTGCGCGACGAGGTGCTCGACGAGCTGGCGTCCGCCGTCGAACGAGTCGCTGACGATGACGTCGGCGTGCGGTGCGGGGACGCGGCGGTCGATGAGGACCTGCGCGGGACGACGGAGGCGGAGCGAGGGGTCGGCGCTGCCGCCGGTGGCGACCGGGGCGCGCAGGAGACCATCGACGCGCCGGCGGAGGAGCGCCTCGAGGTGCGTGCGTTCGCGGTCGCCGTCCTCGCCGGTGTTGGCGACGATGAGCGTGTAGCCGGCGTCGCTGGCGCGCCCCTCGACGCCGCGCGAGACGGCGGTGAAGAACGGGTTGGAGAGGTCGGGGACGACGAGCGCCACGGAGTGCGTGGCGCCGCGGACGAGCGAACGGGCGGCCTCGTTGGGGACGTAGCGGAGCGTCTCGACGGCCTGGCGCACGCGCTCGCGCGTCTCGGGGCGCAGGCGCTCCGGGGCGTTGAAGTAGCGGGAGACGGTCATCGGGCTGACGCTCGCGGCGCGGGCGACGTCGATGATGTTGGCCATGCTCGGGCGTGCGGGGCGGACGAGGGGGGAGGGGGCAAGGTGGTGGCAGCGGGCATGGCACCGCCACTGCGGGTTGGAGACGTGTCCCTGTCGCGCGCGGCGTGCGGGGCCGTGCGGTGGAGGCGGTGCACCCCCGTTGCACCGCTGCGCGGTAACGTTACCATACTCCGCCACGCCCGACCGCCCCGGTCAGGGCACGCCGCGATGCCGCGACGCGCTCATCCCGGACGGCGCCGAACGCCGCCCCCTCCCTGCCCCCTCGCTCGTGCGTCTCCTCCGCCTGCTTCCCGCGGTCCCGGCGCTCGCTGCCGCGCTGGCCGTCCCGTCGCGCGCCATCCGGGCCCAGGCCCCCGCGGCGACCTACCAGCCCACGCGCGCCTCGCTCGCGACGCATCCGCTGCCCGCGTGGTTCGACGACGGCAAGCTCGGGATCTTCATCCACTGGGGGCTCTACTCCGTCCCCGGGTGGGCGACCACCGAGCATCCGTCGCTCCCGGAGGTGATGGCGAAGAACCTCTGGCCGCAGTGGTTCAGGAGCAACGCCTACGCCGAGTGGTACGAGAACTCGCTCAAGGTGCCCGGGAGCGCGACCCAGGCCTACCACGCGAAGACGTGGGGAACGCGCAGCTACGCGGACTTCAAGCCGATGTTCGACTCGGCCACCGCACGCTGGAAGCCGGACGAGTGGGCGGCGCTCTTCAAGCGCGTCGGGGCGCGCTACGTGGTGCTCACCACCAAGCACCACGACGGCTACACGCTCTGGCCGAGCCGCGTGCCGAACCCGAAGCGCGCCGACTGGCAGAGCCGGCGCGACCTCGTGGGGGAGCTCACGCGCGCCGTGCGCGCGCAGGGGATGGAGATGGGGCTCTACTACTCGGGTGGGCTCGACTGGACGTTCAATCCGGCGGCCATCACCGACTTCCCGACCCTCATCAGCAACATCCCGCAGGACAGCGCCTATGCGGCCTACGCCGAGGCGCAGTGGCGCGAGCTGATCGACCGCTACCAGCCGGCGGTGCTCTGGAACGACATCGGCTTCCCCGGACGCGCCGATGCGAAGCGGCTCTTCGCCGACTACTACAACAGGTTCCCGAACGGCGTCATCAACAACCGCTTCAACATGCTCCAGCCGGAGCACTTCGACTTCACGACCCCCGAGTACGCGGTGGTCGACACGATCTCGCGGCAGAAGTGGGAGGCGACGCGCGGCATCGGCGCCAGCTTCGGCTTCAACCGGGCCGAGGACGCGGCGCAGTTCCTGAGCGTGAACGACCTCGTGGACTCGTTCGTCGACATCGTGAGCAAGAACGGCAACCTGCTGCTCAACGTCGGCCCCGAGGCCGACGGCACGATCCCGCGCGGACAGCTCGAGCGGCTGGAGGGGCTCGGTGCGTGGCTGCGCACGAACGGCGAGGCGATCCACGGCACGCGCCCGTTCTCGCGCGCCGAGGCGAAGGTGGGCGACGCGCGCGTGCGCTTCACCACGAAGGCGGGGACGCTGTACGCGGTGCTCCTCGACAGGCCGGCCACGGGGACGATCACGCTCGACAGCGTGACGACGGCGAGCGCGGTGCGCGTGCGGCTCCTCGGCGCGCGCGGCACGCTGCCGGCCACGGTGAACAACGGCGCGGTGACGATCACGCTTCCCGCGACGCTCGCCGATGCGCCCGCCTGGACGCTGGCCATCGCGCCGGCGGGGAGCGGGCGCTGACCACACCGCAGCGGTACGGCGCGGTGATCCGCCTGCGCCCGGAGCACGAGGCCGAGTACCGTCGCCTGCATGCGGCGGTCTGGCCCGACGTGCTGGCGACGATCCGCGACTGCCGCATCCGCAACTACACGATCTACCTGAAGGACGGGTGGCTGTTCAGCCACTACGAGTACCACGGCGACGATCACGCGGCCGACCAGGCGCGCATGGCCGCCGATCCGGTGACGCAGCGCTGGTGGCAGCTCACGGCGCCGTGCCAGGAGCCGTTGCCCACGCGGGGCGAAGGCGAGTGGTGGGCCTCGATGGAGGAGCTCTTCCATGCCGACTGACGCGGCGCAGGCGAGCGGCTTTCGCCTCGACGGGCGCACCGCGGTGGTCACCGGGGGCGGCTCGGGGATCGGCGCGGCGATCGCGCGTCGCTTCGCGCAGGCGGGGGGCCATGTGGCGGTGCTCGACCTGAACGCCGACGCCGCGGCACTGGTCGCCGACGAGATCACCGCCGCGGGCGGGCGCGCGAGCGCGCACGGCTGCGACGTCACCGACCAGGGGGCGGTGGACGCGCTCTTCGCGCACGTCGACGCGGCGCACGGCGTGCACGTGCTGGTCACGAGCGCCGGGATCGCGCACGTGGGGAACGTGGAGCAGTGCCCGCCCGATGCCTTCGAGCGCCTCTTCCGCGTGAACGTGGCCGGCGTCTACCACTGCCTGCAGGCGGCGGTGCGCGCGATGCTCCCGCGCGGGGGCGGGAGCATCGTCAACCTCGCGTCGATCGCCTCGCTCATCGGCGTCGCCGACCGTTTCGCGTACAGCATGACGAAGGGGGCGGTGCTGACGATGACGAAGAGCGTCGCCATCGACTACGTGACGAAGGGGATCCGCTGCAACTGCATCTGCCCGGCGCGCGTGCACACGCCGTTCGTGGACGGCTTCCTGAAGGCCAACTACCCGGGGCAGGAGGCGGAGATGTTCGCGAAGCTCAGCGCCTACCAGCCGATGGGGCGCATGGGACGACCGGAGGAGGTGGCGGCGATGGCGCTCTACCTCGCGAGCGACGAGTCGGCCTTCGTCACGGGACAGGCGTTCCCGCTCGACGGCGGCGTGCTGCGATGACGGGGACGCGATGCGACTGATCCGCTGGGGCGACCGGGGACGCGAACGGGCCGGCATCATGCTCGGCGACGCGCGGCGCGACGTAAGCCATCTCGTGGGCGACTACACGCCGGCCGTCCTCGGCAGTGACGAGCTGGCGCGGCTCGCGCAGGCGGTGGCCGACGGGGGCGACGCGCTCCCGGTCGTCCCCGACGACGCGCGCTGGGGGGCGTGCGTGCCGCGCCCCGGGAAGATCATCTGCGTGGGGCTCAACTACCGTGATCACGCGGCGGAGACGGGGGCCAGGCTCCCGGCCGAGCCGATCCTGTTCATGAAGGCGCCGAACACGATGGTCGGTCCGTACGACACGCTGCTCATCCCGCGCGGCTCGGTGAAGACCGACTGGGAAGTGGAGCTGGGCGTCGTGATCGGGCGCGAGGCGAGCTACCTCGAGTCGCCCGACGCGGCGGCGGCGCACGTGGCGGGGTGGTGCTGCTGCCACGACGTGAGCGAGCGCACCTTCCAGCTCGAGCGCGGCGGGCAGTGGACCAAGGGGAAGAGCTGCGACACCTTCGCGCCCACGGGGCCGTGGCTCGCCACGCCCGACGAGATCGCCGACGTCCGCGCGCTCCGGCTCTGGCTCGAAGTGAACGGCGAGCGGATGCAGGACGGGACCACGGCCGACATGGCGTTCGATCCGTATCATCTGGTGTGGTACGTCTCGCAGTTCATGACGCTCGAGCCGGGCGATCTCATCTCCACCGGGACGCCGGCCGGCGTGGGGCTCGGGATGAAGCCCGAGCGCTACCTGCGCGCCGGCGACGTGGTGACGCTCGGCATCGACGGGCTGGGGACGCAGCGGCAGCTGGTGGGGCAGGCATGACGGGGGAGACGTGACGATGCAGGGTGCCGCGCGGGAGGGGCGATGCTGATCGACGCGCACGTGCACGTCTGGGATGGGGCGCGGCTCTCGTATCCGTGGCTGGCCACGGTGCCGGGGCTCGCCGCGCGCTACGACGACGCCGACTACCGGGCGGCGATCGTGGAGGCGCCGCAGCCGGACGCGTGGATCTTCGTGCAGGCCGAGTGCGAGCCGATGCAGGCGCTCGATGAAGTGCGATGGGTGAGCGGGCTCGCGTCGCCGCCGGCGGCAATCGTGGCGCATGCGCCGGTGCACGACGCACGCGCGCTCGAGACCGCGCTCGCCGCCTACCTGACGCAGCCGCTGGTGCGCGGCATCCGCCACAACGTGCAGGGCGAGGCGAGCGGCTTCGCCTCGGGCGCGGCGATGATCGCCGGCGTGCGCCGCTTGGGCGAGGCGGGCTACCCGTTCGATCTCGACCCGTTTCGTGCTCGACCACTGCGGCAAGCCGCCGGTGCGCGCCGGGTCGCTGCTCGAGTGGCGGAGCGCGCTCGCGCGGCTGGCGATGCTCCCGAATGTGGTGTGCAAGCTGTCGGGCCTCGCCACCGAGGCCGACGCCGACTGGACGCCGCGCTCGATCCAGCCATGGCTGGAGGCGGCGCTCGTCACCTTCACGCCCGAGCGCTGCCTGTTCGGATGCGGTCTGGTGGCGCACGGCGGCGGTCACGTACCGCGTGGCGCTCCCCGCTGGAGCTGGCGCATGAGCGATGCGCGTCTCATCCGGCTGCATGGCGACGACAACGTGCTCACCGCCGCGCGTGCGCTGCAGGCCGGCGACACGATCGCGATCGAGGGGGCGACGGTGGTGCTCGCGACCGTCATCCCGATCGGCTACAAGGTGGCCGCGCGCGACATCGCGCGGGGCGAGCAGATCATCAAGTGGGGCGCCCCGATCGGTTCGGCCACCGCGCCGATCGCGCGGGGCGAGTCGGTGCACCTGCACAACATGAAGAGCGACTACCTCCCCACCTACACGAACGAGGCGGAGGGAGCGCGCTATGTCGATGCCCATCACTGACGCCGGCGCCACGGCGCCGCGGCATCCGCTCCCCATGCTGCGCGGCTGGCTCCGCAGCGACGGGCGCAAGGGGATCCGCAACACGGTCGTCGTCGCCTACCTCGTCGAGTGCGCGCACCACGTGGCGCGCGAGGTGGCGTATCCGTACCGCGAGGCGGGCGCGCACCTGATCGGCTTCAGCGGGTGCTACCCGAACGCCTACTCGCTGGGGATGATGCAGACGCTCTGCACGCATCCCAACGTCGGGGCGGTGCTCCTCGTCTCGCTCGGCTGCGAGGGCTTCGATCGCGGGGCGCTGCGGCGCACGGTGGAGGCGAGCGGGCGGCCGGTGCACACGCTCGTCATCCAGCAGGCCGGCGGGACGCGGAGCACGATCGCCGCGGGGCGCGACTGGGTGCGCGACACGCTCGCCGCGCTGGCGGCCGAACCCACGGTGCCGATGGCGCTCGACGAGCTGGATCGGGCGCGCCTTCGACCAGCTCGTCGAGGCGGGGGCGGCCTGCATCTTCGAGGAGACGGGGGAGCTCATCGGCTGCGAGCACATCATGGCGGCGCGCGCGGTGACGCCCGACCTCGGTCGCGAGCTGGTGGCGAGCGTGGAGAAGGCGGCGCGCTACTACACGGTGCTCGGCCACGGCTCGTTCGCGCCCGGCAACGCCGAGGGCGGGCTCACGACGCAGGAAGAGAAGTCGATGGGGGCGTACAGCAAGAGCGGATCGAGCGCGATCGCGGGGCTCATCAAGCCCGGCGAGCGCCCCGACGGTCCCGGCCTCTACCTGCTCGACGTCGTCCCCGACGGCGACGTGCGCTTCGGCTTCCCGAACATCAACGACACGGCCGAGATCGGGGAGCTGATCGCCTGCGGCTCGCACGTGATCCTCTTCAGCACCGGGCGCGGCTCGGTGGTGGGGTCGGCGATCTCGCCGGTGGTGAAGGTGTGCGCCAATCCCGAGACCTACCGTCGCATGACCGACGACATGGACGTCGACGCGGGGCGGATCCTCGAGGGGCCCGCACGCGCACGCGAGCTGAGCGCCTCGCGATGACCACGCCCGCCGCCGCCGTCCCCGCGCTCGAGATGCGCGGCGTGCGCAAGCGCTATCCGGGGACGATCGCCGTGGATGGCGTCGACCTCGTGGTGCGACGCGGCGAGGTGCATGCGCTGCTCGGCGAGAACGGCGCCGGCAAGAGCACGCTCATGAAGATGCTCGCCGGGAGCTTCAGCGACTACGAGGGGACGATCCTCGTGGACGGGCGCGCGGTGACGCTGCACTCGCCGGCGCAGGCGCGCGCGCATGGCATCCAGATGATCCACCAGGAGCTGAACCTCGCGCCCACGCAGACGGTGGCCGAGAACCTGCTCGCCGGGCGACTCCCGCGTCGCTTCGGCGTGCTGGTGGATGGCGCCGCGCTCGCGCGCGAGGCGCGCACGCTGCTCGAGCGCGTGGGATGCACCGTCGATCCAGCCACGCCGGTGGAGCGCATCAGCCAGCTCGACGCGCAGCTGGTCGAGATCGCCAAGGCGCTCGGCAACGGGCCGTCGATCCTCGTGATGGACGAGCCCACGTCGGCGCTCGGGCGCGACGACGTGGCGCGCCTCTTCGCGATCATCGACCGGCTGCGCGACGACGGGCTGTCGGTGATCTACATCTCGCACCACCTCCCCGAGATCTTCGAGATCGCCGACACGGTGACGGTGCTGCGTGACGGCAAGCGCGTCGCCACCGCTCCCATCGACGCGGTGACGCCGCAGTCGCTGGTGGCGATGATGGTCGGCGGGGCGGTGTCGGCGCTGCAGGCGCACCGGCGGGCCGCGCCCGGCGCCGCGCTGCTCGAGGTGCGCGGGCTCACGCGGCGCGGCTTCTTCGCCGATGCCTCGTTCACCGTGCGCGCGGGCGAGATCGTGGGGCTCTGCGGGCTGGGCGGCGCGGGGCGGAGCGAGCTGCTGCGCGCGATCTGCGGCGCCGATCCCGTGGATGCGGGCGAGGTGCGCGTGCAGGGCGCGACGGTGCGCTGCCGCTCGCTGGCCGACGCGATCGCGGCGCGCATCGCCTACGTGCCGGAGGATCGCAAGACGCAGGGGCTCGCCCTCCGGCTCCCCGTCGGCGACAACGTGCTCGGCACGACGATCACGGCGCATGCACGCGGCGGCTGGTACGCGCGCGGCCGCGGCGCGCCGCTCGCCGACGCCCTCGTGCGACGGTTGCAGGTGAATCCGCCCGACCTGTCGCGCGCGGTGGGGAGCTTCAGCGGCGGCAACCAGCAGAAGGTGCTCCTCGCCAAGTGGCTCGCCATCGAGCCGGCGGTGTTCCTGCTCGACGAGCCGACGCGCGGCGTCGACATCGCGGCCAAGGTCGCGATCCACGAGACGATCGCGCAGGTGGCCGACGCGGGGGCGGCGGTGGTGCTCGTCTCGAGCGACCTGCCGGAGCTGCTCGCGCTCGCGAGCCGGATCCTCGTCATGCGGCGCGGCCGGATCATCGGCGAGCTGGCGCGCGACGGCGCGACCGAGGAGACGCTCCTCCTCGCCGCCAACGGCGAGCTCCCGAGCGCCGCGTGAGCGCCGCGAATGCGCCCGTGATCACGACGCCGCCGGCGCCGACCGCGCGGTTCGGCGCATCACGCTGGACGTCACGCCTTGCCACCGCCGGCGTCGCGCTGGCGGTGATCGCGCTCCTGCTCGTGGGGCTCGCGGTCTCGCCGCAGTTCGCGACCGCGACCAACCTCGTGAACATGCTGCGTGCGGTGGCACTCCTCGCGATCGTCGCGGCAGGCGTGGTCCCGGTGACCTTCGGTGGCCAGTACGCCGATCTCAGCGTGCCGAGCATCATGGCGGTCGCCGGTGCGACGACGATCGCCGCGCAGGGGCTCGGCTTCTGGCCGTCGCTCGGGGCGGGGCTTGCGACCGGGACGCTCGTCGGGGTAGTGAACGGCGCGGCGATCGGCGGGCTGCGCGTGAATCCGATCATCTGGACGCTCGCCAGCGGCTCGCTGGTGAACGGCGTGCTCCGCTGGCGCTTCGGCGGGACGCAGATCTATCCCGATGCGACGGCCGACGCGGGGCGCCGCTTCCTCGCGCTCTACGACGCCACGCTCCCCGGCGGCGTGCCGCTCGTGCTCGCGATCGCGCTGCTGGCGATCGTCGCCACGCAGCTCCTGCTCGTGCGCACGACGCTCGGGGCGCGCCTCCGGCTCACCGGCGCGGCACGTGAGGCCGCTCGGCTGAGCGGCGTGCCGGTGGGGCGCACGATCGCGCTCGCCTTCGCCTGGTCGGCGCTGCTCGCCTCGGTGGGCGGGATCCTCCTCACCTCGCTCAACAAGGTCGGTGCGGCGTACATCGGCACCGGCTACGACTTCACCGCGGTGACCGCGATCGTGCTCGGCGGTGTCCCGCTCGCGGGCGGGCGCGGGAGCGCGATCGGCGTCGCCGGCGGCGTGCTCGTGATCGGGCTCATGGGCAACATCCTCACGCTGCTCGGCGTGGGGAGCTTCGCGCAGGTCGTGATCCAGGGCGCGGTCTTCATCGCGGTGGTCGGCGTGCAGCAGTGGACGCTGCG
>JALOPO010000050.1 GCA_025453855.1 Gemmatimonadaceae bacterium | reverse complement strand
TCCGCCCGTCGCGCGCACGGCACCGGAGCCGCCGCCCCGTCGCGTCCCGCCACCCCCGCCCGACGCGGCACCCGCGCCCTCGGCGTCGCCACGGTCCGCCGCGCCGCTGACGCCATCGGACGAGGCTGCGCTCCCCGCGGCGCTCCGCCTCGACCGCGCGCCGGCGGTGCGGACGACCGGCGGCGCCGGGCCCGGCCTGTCGGACGGCGACGACGTCCCGCCGCCGCTCCCCGACGCCCCCTCGCGCGAGGCGCGCGCGGCACGCTGGCGGCAGGGGCCGTCGGATGCGCCGCGCGAGCGGGCAGCGATGCACCACCCGTCGTCGAACGCCGGGCCGGGCTGGGATGGCGACGCGGTGGAGGCGCGCGGTGGGGCGAACGTCGCCACCATCGAGGCGGCGCCGCGCGCGCCGGTCGCCGCGCAGCCGACCGGCGCCCACGTCCCGGAGCTCCACCGTGTGGTCGGGGCGTGGGACGAGGTCATCGAATCGCTGCGCACCGGCGGAAAGCGGCTGCTGGCCGAGATCCTGGCGCGTGTGGAGCCGGTGATCCTGGCGCGTGTGGAGCCGGTGGCGGTCACCGCGGCCGGCGTCGTCACGCTGCGCCTCGAGCAGGATGACGATCGCTCCATGCTCGAGGAGGGCATGGCGACGGTCCGACAGGCGGTGCTCGGGGTACTTCCCGGGGTGACCGGGCTGCAGCTGGCGGCGCCCCGTGGTGGCGCGCCGGCGGGTGCCGGCACGCGCATCACGCGCGAGACGGTGGTCCGCGATCGCATCGAGACCATGGTGCGCGCCGCCCCGCTCCTCGGTGCGGCCATCGAGTCGCTGGATCTCGACTTGCTGGAATGACTCGCGGCGACGGCCGCGCGGACGCTCCAACCTTCTGTGACACATGGACTTGTTCAAGATCATGCAGCAGGCCCAGCAGATGCAGGGCAAGCTGCAGCAGATGCAGGAAGAACTCGGCAAGCGCTCGGTGACCGGGACCGCCGGCGGCGGGCTGGTGACCGTGGAGGCCGACGGGCGCGGGGCGGTGCGCCGCGTGCGCATCGAGCCGAGCGTGGTGCAGGGCGGTGACGTCGAGTTGCTCGAGGACCTCGTGGCGGCGGCCGTCACCGATGCCCAGCAGAAGGCGGCCGAACTGGCGCAGGCGGAGATGGGGGCGCTGACGGGCGGGATGAACCTGCCTTTCAAGCTCCCCTTCATGTGAGCGCGTGACCGCCATCGACGACCTGGCCGGCGAGCTGGCGCGGCTCCCGGGGATCGGGCGCAAGACGGCGCTCCGGCTCACCTACCACCTCCTCAAGCAGCCGGCGCTCCAGAGCCGTCGCCTCGCCGACGCCCTGGTGGCGCTGGGCGAGCGCGTGCGGCCGTGCGAGCAGTGCTTCAACCTCACCGAGGCGGCGCGCTGCGCGATCTGCCTCGACCCGCGACGTGACGCGGCGATGGTCTGCTGCGTCGAAGAGGCGGCCGACATCGGCGCGATCGAGCGGACCGGCGAGTACCGGGGCGTCTACCACGTCCTCGGGGGCCGGCTCTCCCCGCTCGATGGCATCGGCCCGTCCGACCTCACCATCACGCAGCTCCTCGCCCGCGTCACCGCGGGCGGGATCCGTGAAGTCATCCTGGCCACCAATCCCAGCATGGAAGGCGATGCCACCGCGCTGTACCTGCAGAAGCAGCTCGCGGAGAGCGGCGTGTCGGTGACGCGCATCGCCCGCGGCCTCCCCGTGGGCGGGGACCTCGAGTACGCCGACGGCGTCACCATCGCGCAGGCGCTCGCGGCGCGCCGGGAGATGGCGTGACCACGCGCCGTGCCTCGACGCTGCGCGACACCTCCACCTGGCTCGCGGCGGGCTTCGCGGGCGGGGTGATGGCCGGCGCGCTCCTCTGGCGCCGCACGCAGGGGAGCGCGAGCGCCAAGCTCTTCGCCGGCTCGCCGGTGAACCGCGCCGCGGCCCTGGCGTGGCTCGGTCGGCACCCGAGCGTGGCCAACGCGCGCACCGTGCGCGACTACATTCGCTGGGAGCGCTCGCCGGCGCTCCGCCGTCGTGGCGAGCGGGTCCTCGCCCGCATGCTCACCGCCCTCGAGTCGTGACCTCCATGGCCCGCGCCTCCCACTGGACGTTCACGCAGGACGACGCCGACAACATCACGCGCATCCTGCAGCTGTTCCTCCAGGAGACCAACAGCCGCAGCGCGATGCTCGTCGATCGTGCCGGACAGCTCGTCACCACTGTCGGCGAGCAGCCGCAGTTCGACGCCACCGCCTTCGCCACCCTCGCGGCTGCCGACTTCAGCGCCAACGACCAGCTCGCGAGACTCATCGGGGAAACGGACTTCACCACGCTCTTCCACCAGGGCGAGCGTGACTCGATGTACGTCGCCGACGTGGCGCGGCGCCTGATCCTCGTGGTGCTCTTCGATACGCGCACGACGCTCGGGCTGGTCCGCCTGCGCCTCAAGGCGGCCGTCACGGAGCTGACCGCGATCTTCGAACGCCCCGCCGATGCCGACGCCGGCTTCGACGCGGCGCCGGGGATCCTGGCCGGCGCCGAGGACGACATCGACCGGCTCTTCTCCTGACCCACCCATGTCGGTCATCAACTACGCGTCGCGCGAGATCAACTGCAAGATCGTCTACTACGGCCCCGGGCTGGGCGGCAAGACGACGAACCTCGAGCATGTCTACGCGCGCGTCGCACCCGAGACGCGCGGCAAGCTGATCTCGCTCGCGACCGAGAACGAGCGCACCCTCTTCTTCGACTTCCTTCCCGTCGACCTGGGGACGATCCGCGGCTTCAAGACGCGCTTCCACCTGTACACGGTGCCGGGGCAGGTCTACTACAACGCCAGCCGCAAGCTGATCCTCAAGGGCGTCGACGGCATCGTCTTCGTCGCCGACTCGCAGGTCGATCGCGCCGAGGCGAACATCGAGGCGATGCAGAACCTGTACGACAACATGAGCGAGTACGGGTACGACATCACCCGCATGCCGTTCGTGATCCAGTACAACAAGCGCGACCTCCCCAACGCCGCCTCGATCGACGAACTCGACCAGATCCTCAACCCGGGCTTCGAGGTCGCCGAGACCGGGCGCCAGAAGCCGCTCGAGGATCCGAACCGCCCCGGCACCATGCTCGTGCAGCAGCTCGAGAGCGGCGAGTGGGTGGAGCGGGCGCCGACCGTCGAAGCCGTGGCGGTGGCGGGCGACGGGGTCTTCGATACCTTGAAGATCGTGAGCAAGCTGGTACTGAAGTCGCTCGCCGCATCCAGCTGATCCCTCGACACCGCGGGTCCGGTGAATCTCCCGAACGCCCTCACCGTCGGACGCATCGCGATCACCCCCCTCGTGGCGGTGCTGCCGTTCTTCGGGAGTGCGACGCTCCGCGGGGTCGCGTTCGTGCTCTTCCTGGTGGCCGCCATCACCGACTGGGTCGACGGCTGGCTCGCGCGACGTGACGGGCAGATCACGGACCTCGGCAAGCTCCTCGATCCGCTCGCCGACAAGCTCCTCCTCTTCGGCACCTTCGTGCCGATGTACCTGCTCATGCGCGGCGAGCGCTTTCTCGTGCCGTCGACGCTGAGCCTCCCGCCCGACGGTCGCTTCCCGGCGCTCTTCGTCACCTGGTGGGTCTCGCTCCCGCTCTGGATCGTGATCGTCGTGCTCGGGCGCGAGGCGTTCATGACCGCCTTCCGCGAGCGCGCCAAGCGTCGCGGCATCGTCATCGCCGCCATCGGGCCGGCCAAGCTCAAGACGATCTTCCAGAGCATCTGGGTGGGCGGCGCGTACGCCTGGTTCTTCGCCGCCTCGCTGGCGCGCGAGCAGGGGTGGACGAGCGGCTGGTGGACCGTCTTCGCCCAGTTCAACGGAAGCGTCATCGCGCTCTCCATGACCGTCGCCACCGCGCTCACGCTCTGGTCGCTCGGCCTCTACCTGCAGCGCTACTCCTCCGTCCTGCACGCGCCCGCCCGCTCGGCCGCACGCTAGCCGCGGCGTCGCCGAAAGCAACCACGTCAGCACGGAGCCGCGGGGAACGCCGGAGGAGGGAGGGGCCGCGTGCGGGAGCTGTCGTGCATGCGGGGCCATTCAGGAAGGCTGTTGATTGGCCCCGCGCACACACTGGGCTCCGGGCCGCACAGGAACATGGGCGGTCAACGCTCCGTGCTCCGGTCGTTCCCTGCGCCTCCGTGCTGACGTAGTTGCTTCCCGCATGCGCCGCGTGCGCCGCGTGCGCCGCGTGCGCCGCGTGCGCCGCTGTTGCAGCGGATCGCGAGCTCCGCACCAGGCGTCGCCCGTGCACCGAGTGGCCGCGCGGCGCCCGGCGATGGGCCGCGGTGACACGGGGGAGGAACCGGCGGCACGCTAGATTGCCGGCATGTTCAAGCAGAACGAAGTCGAGATCGTGACCATCGGCGACGAGCTGCTGCTCGGCCAGACGGTCGACACCAACGCGGTGACGCTCGCACGCGAGCTGGGCGCCATCGGCATCAGCATCGTGCGACGGGCGACGGTCGCCGACACCGCCGACGCGATCACCGACGCCGTGCGCCAGGCGCTCGCGCGCACCGGCACCGTGATCACCACCGGCGGGCTTGGCCCGACGGCCGACGACCTCACGCGCCCGACGCTCGCCGCACTGTTCGGCCGCGCGCTCGTGCGCGACGAGTCGATCGTCGCCGCGCTCGAGGCGCTCTGGGCGTCGCGCGGTCGCGGTGGTGCGCTCCCGGCGAGCAACCTGCAGCAGGCGATGGTCCCCGAGGGTGCCGAGATCGTCCCCAATCCCGAGGGGACGGCGCCCGGCCTGCGCCTCACCGATGGCGAGGGACGGAGCGTCACCATGCTCCCGGGTGTGCCGCGCGAGCTGCGCGCGATGCTGCAGCAGTCGCTCGTCCCGTGGTTCGCGGCGCGCGCCGGCGGCACCGTGCTGCGCACGCGCGCGGTGCGCACGACGAGCATCGCCGAGAGCGCGCTCGCGGAACGACTCGGCGCATCGAAGCGCAGCGTCGCCGGCCTCCCGCTCGCCTACCTCCCGGGGATGGAGGGCGTCGACCTGCGCGTCACGGCGCGCGATCTCCCGCCCGACGAGGCGGCGGCGATGCTCGACGAGGCGGAGCGGCTGATCCGCGACGCGGTCGGCGTGCATGCCTACGCCACCGATCGCGTGACGATGCCGATGGTGGTGCTCGAGCGCTGCGCGGCCCGGGGCGAGACGATCGCCGTGGCCGAGAGCTGCACCGGCGGGCTGCTCGGTGCGCGCCTCACCGAGGTGCCGGGCTCGAGCCGCGTCCTCCTCGGCGGCAGCATCGCCTACCACAACGACGTGAAGGTGCGCGACCTCGGCGTGTCGCCCGACGACCTCGCGGCGCACGGCGCGGTGAGCGAGGTCGTCGCGCTCCAGATGGCGCGCGGCGTGCGCGCCCGCACCGGCGCCTCCATCGGCATCGCGATCACCGGGATTGCGGGGCCTGACGGCGGCACCCCCGACAAGCCGGTGGGGACCGTCTGGATCGGCATCGATGTCCACGGCGACGCGCGCGCCCATCGCGCCGTCTACATCGGCGACCGGCAGGAAATCCGCTTCCGCGCCTCGCAGGCGGCGCTCGACCTCGTGCGGCGCCGGCTCCTCGAGCGCGAGCCCGTCGGCGACTGAATCGTCGCCTCGCGTCGCCACGTACGCAGGCCGACTGCCGGCCCCGGCGGTCCGGCCGCCCTAGATTGCTGCCAGGTCGGCAGCCCGGCGCGGCACCCGCATTGCGCCGCTCCGGTCGACACCCCAGTCCAGTTCCCCTCCGGGTGGCGCGTCGCGCGCCCCCGTGCCAGCCAGGAGTTCGCCCCATGCAGCACGACACGTCCACGCCGCAGACCGACACCACCGAGGACGCGACGGCCGCCGCCGAGGCCACGACGCCCGTGGCCGGCGACGAACTGGCGTCGCTCCGCGAGCAGCTCGCGCAGGCCAACGACAAGTACCTCCGCCTCGCCGCCGAGTACGACAACTACCGCCGCCGCACGATCAAGGAGCGCGGCGAGGAGCGTGCGCGCGCGCAGGCCGAGCTGGCGAAGCTCCTCCTCGATCCGCTCGACGACCTCAATCGCTTCGCCGCGGTCGACGTCACCAGCACCACCGTGCCGATGATGGTCGAGGGGGCGGCGCTGGTCGCGCGCAAGGTGTTCAAGGAGCTGAGCGCCGGCGGCCTGCAGGTCATCGAGCCCACGGGGCAGCCGTTCGATCCGGCGCTGCACGAGGCGGTGAGCACGCAGCCCGCACCGTCGGCCGAGCAGGACGAGACGGTCGGCGTCACCTACCAGGTGGGCTACTCGTACAACGGCCAGCTGCTGCGCCCGGCGCGCGTCGTCGTCCTGCAGTGGCAGGGGTGAGCGCGGCGCGACGCGCGCGCACCGCACGACATCCCCGTCCGCGATCGCGACGCGCCTCGATCGGCTGCGTCGCCTCGCCTCCCGCATCGCACTGAGGCATGCCCCCCACCACCGACTACTACGCGGCGCTCGGCGTCTCGTCGACCGCCACGGCCGACGAGATCAAGAAGCAGTACCGACGCCTCGCGAAGAAGTACCACCCGGACGCGAACGCCAACGATCCCAAGGCCGCCGAGCGCTTCAAGGAGATCTCGGAGGCCTACGGCGTGCTCGGTGACGAGGGGAAGCGCAAGCAGTACGACGACATGCGCAAGCTCGGCGCGTTCGGCTTCGGTGGCGGGCGTTCGGCGGGTGCCGCGACGCAGGGCGATTTCGACTTCACGGCGGCGTGGAAGGCGGCGCAGGCGCGCGCCCAGGCCGAGCGCGCGGCGCGTGGCGCGGGGGCACCGGGCGCGCAGGGCGGCGCGCCGGGGAGTGGCGCCAGCGGCGGCTTCGACTTCGACATCGGCGGCATCGGTGGACTGGGCGACCTGTTCGGCTCCGTCTTCGGGGCGCGTGGTCGCCCCCGCGGGCCGGAACGCGGCGCCGACGTCGAGATGACGGTGGAGGTACCGTTCCGCACCGCGGCCACCGGCGGCAAGGTGCCCGTGGAGCTGGACATGGTCGAGGAGTGCCCCACGTGCGGCGGCAACGGTGCCGCACCGGGCGCGCAGATCCGTAGCTGCGGCGAGTGCAACGGGCGCGGGACGATCTCGTTCGGGCAGGGCGGCTTCGCGGTGAACCGCCCGTGCCCGGCCTGCATGGGGCGCGGCACCGTGCCGAGCGAGAAGTGCGCGTCGTGCGACGGTGCGGGGCAGGTACGCGCGCGGCGACGCGTGAACATCACCGTGCCGAGCGGTGCCGAGAGCGGGACCCGCGTGCGTCTCAAGGAGCAGGGGACGCGCGGCAGCAACGGCGGCCCCACGGGTGACCTGATCATCACCTTCCAGGTGACGCCCGACCGCTTCTACCAGCGCGAGGGGCTCGACCTCATCGCGAGCGTCCCGATCAACATCGCGCAGGCGACGCTCGGCTCGAAGATCCAGGTGAAGACGATCGACGGGACGAAGGTCGCGCTGCGCATCCCGCCGGGCACGCCGAGCGGGAAGCGCTTCCGCGTGCGCGGGCAGGGGATCACGAAGGACGGACGCAAGGGCGACCTCCTCGTCGACGTGCAGATCACGGTCCCCGAGCAGCTCTCCGACGAGCAGCTGCGCCGGATGCGCGATTTCGCGGAGGCGGCTGGGCTCAAGTACTGAGCGGTGCCCGTGTCATGGCGTGCGGACCGCGACGCATGCGCGGCAGCGCGGAGACACGTGCAACGGCGCGCCCCGCGACATCCGCGAGGCGCGCCGTCGTCGTGCCGGCGACGATCCCGGTCAGCGCATGTCGAAGACGTATTTCTGCAGCTCCGAGATCTGCGCCTCCTGCATCGCCACCTCGTAGGCGAGGATGTCGCCGGTGGTGATCATCCCCACCAGCCCACCCTCGTCGAGCACGGGGAGGTGACGGATGCGTCGCGCGGTCATCATCGCGCGGCACTCGGCCACCTTGGTGTCCATGGTGGTCGTGACGACGTTGGTCGTCATCACGTCGCCCACCGGCGTGGCCGCGGGATCGCGGCGCGCGGCGACCACGCGGCGCATGACGTCCCGTTCGCTGAAGATCCCGGCGAGCTGCCCCCCCGCGAGCACGATCACGCCGCCGATGCCGGCTTCGTTCATCAGCGACGCCGCATCGAGCACGGTGCTCTCGGGCGTGACCGAGACGACGTTGGTGCCCTTGCGGAGCAGGAGATCGCGGACGGTGGGCATCGGCGTGGCCTCCGGGAGTGGCGAAGTGATCGTCTCCCGACGCTACGGCGCGGACCACGCCCCCGCCAGCGGGCGGCGTGACCGCCCGCGCCCGTACGCTTACTCAGGCGGCGCCGCGCTCCGGTCGCTCCTCGACGTCGGCGGCCAGGAAGCCCTGCCGATCGAGGATGTAGGTGCGCAGGCGGCCGCGCGGCCCATCGGTCTCGCCCAGGGCGCGGAAGCCGAGGCGTTCGGCGAGGCGGCGCGCGGCGGCATCGTCCACCGCCACGGCCGCCGCGAGCCGCACCCAGCCATGCCCGTGGAAGGCACGCGCCAGCACGAGCGTGAGCGCCTCCGTGGCGTGGCCGACGCCGCGATGCTCGGCCTGGAGCGCGACCACCGGCTCGCTGGTGTGCATCAGCCGCTCGTCGGCCTCGGCGGCGGTGCCGGGCGGGAGGAGCCCCACGCAGCCGCAGGTGGCACCGCTGCGTCCGCAGTCGATGAACCAGACCCCGTGCGGTGCGCCGGCGGCCGCGACATCGGCGAGGAGCGCCCGGACACGATCGGCGTCGAGGGCGCAGTCGTCCCAGGGGAAGGGACGGACGTCGGCGCCGTCGAGCACCGCGGCCAGCGCCGCCGCGTCATCCGCGGTGGCAGGCCGGAGCCGCAGCCGCGCGCTCTCGAGTGTTCCGTGCACGTTCGTCATGGTCCGTCCCACAGACGCCCTCCTCGGCATCAGGTCACCGCGCGGGCGGCAGTGCCACTCCCGTGCCGGACCATCGGGCCCGACCACGCGGGCACGCGGAGGGTGGCACCGTGAGGGGCGCTTGTCAGTCGGCGATGGCGACGCGTGACCGGGCCGAGACGCCGTCGTCCGATGGCGCGCACCGGACCACGCCATCCCGGCACATGTGGTGGTGCGTGCGCGTCTGCTCCGTCGCCGCTCAGGCGGCCGCGAGTCCTGCCTCGATCACGCCGCCGCCCAGCACCCGCGTCCCGTCGTAGCAGACCAGCGACTGCCCCGGTGCGATCGCCGGCAGCGGCTGCTCGAGCGCCACCTCGAGCAGCCAGTTCATCCCCAGGGCCACGATGCCGCGGCCGAGCAGCGCGTCGCGTGGGCCGAGCACCACGGCGCGCGTGTCGGGATGGATCGCGATCACGAACATCGGCTCGGGAAAGCCACCGGGGACGCCGCGCCGCTGCCCGATCGTGAAGCGCGCGAAGCCATCGTGCTCGCCGAGCACGCGTCCATCACGATCGACGAACGGGCCACGCTGCAGCGCCGGTGCATCGGCGCCGAGCTCGCGCCGCACCACCGCCACGTGATCGCCGTCGGGGACGAAGCAGATGTCCTGGCTCTCGGGCTTGTCGGCCACGACCACCAGGTCGAGCGCTCGCGCGGTCGCGCGCGTCTCGGCCTTGGTCCGCCCGCCCACCGGGAGGAGCAGGCGCGAGAGGATCGCGCGCTCGAGCCCCCAGAGGAAGTAGCTCTGGTCCTTGGCCGGATCGAGGCCGCGGTGCAGCGCGCCGTCGTGCAGCTGCGCGTAGTGCCCGGTGGCCACGAAGTCGCAGTCGAGCGCCGCCGCCTTGCGCGCGAGGTCGCGGAACTTGGTGAAGGTGTTGCAGCGCACGCACGGGATCGGGGTGCGGCCGCGCGCGTACTCCTCGGCGAAGTCGCGCACCACGTCGCGCGAGAAGGCGCTCTCGAGGTTGAGCACGTAGTGCGGGGCGCCGAGGCGCTCGCAGACGCGGCGCGCGTCGTTGACGCTGTCGAGCGAGCAGCAGGGGCGATCGGGGAGCTCGTCGCCGTGGCAGGTGAGCTTCATCGTCGCGCCGATCACCTCGTAGCCGTCGGCGTGCAGCAGCGCGGCCGCGACGGAGCTGTCCACGCCGCCGCTCATCGCCACCAGCACGCGTCCGCGCGACATCGTCACCGCCTCAGGCGCTCACCGCACCGGCGAGGCGGCGCGCCTTCTCCACGAGCGCGGGGAAGACTTCGCCCACGCGCGTCACGTCGTCATCGGTGGTGAGCGCACCGAGCGAGAGGCGCACCGCGCCCGCGGCGAGCTCGCGCGACACGCCCATCGCCGCCAGCACGTGGCTCGTGCCCACGCTCCCGCTCTGGCACGCCGAACCGCCACTCGCGCAGATGCCGGCGAGGTCGAGCGCCATGAGCAGCGACTCGCTGTCGGTGCCGGGGACGCTCAGGTTGAGGATGTGCGGCGCGCGCGGTGCGCCGGCCGAGTGCACCACCGCGTCGGGGACGCGCGCGAGGACCGTGCGCTGCAGCGCGTCGCGCAGCGCCTCGAGTCGTGCCCACTCGTGCGCGCGCTCGGCGAGGGCACGCTCGGCCGCCACCGCGAGACCGATCGCCGCGGCGACGTTCTCGGTCCCGGGGCGACGCCCGCGATCCTGCGCGCCGCCATGCAGCAGCGGCGCGAGCGGCGTGCCGCGACGCACGAAGAGCGCGCCGATCCCCTTGGGGCCGCCGAGCTTGTGCCCGCTCATCGCGAGCAGGTCGACGGGGAGCGTGCGCAGGT
Source organism: Gemmatimonadaceae bacterium (assembly GCA_025453855.1). Classification (GTDB taxonomy): domain Bacteria; phylum Gemmatimonadota; class Gemmatimonadetes; order Gemmatimonadales; family Gemmatimonadaceae; genus JALOPO01. The sequence continues at coordinate 1,261 of JALOPO010000050.1, read as the reverse complement.
CGATGGGGAGCTTGCCGAACGCCTGCACCGCGTCGGTGTGCATGAGCGCACCAGCGGCCTTCACGCGCTCGGTGATCGCGGGAACGTCCTGCACCACCCCGGTCTCGTTGTTGATCCACATCACCGCGCAGACGGCGACGCGCGCATCGAGTGCGGCATCGAGCGCCTCGGGACGCACGCGCCCCTCGTCGTCCACGTCGAGCAGCCGCTCGGTGCCCCCCTCGTCCGCCACGTGGTGCGCGACCTCGAGCACCGCCTTGTGCTCCGTCGGCGCGGTGACCACCACGTCGCGACCACGCGTGCGCAGCACGCGCCACGTGCCGAGGATCGCGAGGTTGTCGCTCTCCGTGCCGCCCGAGGTGAAGACGATCTCGTCGGCGTGCGCGCCGAGGCAGGCGGCGATGCGCTCGCGTGCCTCGTCGAAGGCGGCGCGCGCCTCGCGCCCGACGCGATGGCTGCTCGACGGGTTGCCGAAACGCACGCTGAAGTACGGCGTCATCGCCGCCAGCACCTCCTCCCGGACCGGGGTCGTGGCGGCGTGGTCGAGATAGATGGGGGCGGGGCGCATGGGCGGGGAATCTAGCGGTACCGGGAAAGCGGCCGGCGGGGCGGGGGCGACGCCGACGGGACGTCGCCGTGGCGCTGCGCTCCGGCGCCGGCCGGGCGGGCACGGCCTCACGCCATGCGCGTCACGGGAGCAGCCAGCGCTGCACCTGCTCGGCGGTCACGTTGCCGCCGCAGAGCGGCGTCGCGATGCGGGCGCCGCGCCACGGGTGCATCGACGCGCCATCGTCGCCGAGCAGCGCCGCGATCCCGACCGCGCCCGCCGGTTCGATGACGAGCCCGAGCTGCTCGTGGAGAAGCCGCATCGCGGCCACGATCGCACCCTCGCTCACCAGCACCACGTCGTCGACGAGCGCCGGCATCGCGTCGACCGCGTAGGGCACCGGCTCGCGCACCGCGATGCCATCGGCGATCGTCGCCACCGATGGGGTACTCACGGTGCGCCGCGCGGCGAACGACCGCTGCATCGACGGCGCGCCCGCGGCCGCGACCCCGATTATGCGCGTGGCCGGCGACGCATGACGCAACCACGCGCCGATCCCGGTGAGGAGCGCACCGTTGCCGAGCGGGACGAGCATCACCTCGGGGAGCTCGGCGTGCGGGAGTGCCTCGGTGAGCTCGTGCGCGATCGTCCCGGCGCCTTCGGCCACCTCGGGCCACGCGCCGTCCTCGACGAAGACGGCGCCGCGTTCCAGCG
>JALOPO010000498.1 GCA_025453855.1 Gemmatimonadaceae bacterium | reverse complement strand
CAGCTGCTGGGCGCGGAGCAGGACTACTTCGCGGCCGCGCTCGACCTGCAGAACTACCTCTGGGACTCGCGCGGCAACCCCGAGGACCTGCCGCTCGACGCGGTGCCGAGCGACTCGGGCTTCACGCGCGAAGTGCTCGACAGCGCGGCGGTGCCGGCGCTCCTCGCCCGCGCGCTCCAGCTCCACCCCGACGTGCGGAAGGCCGAGGGAAAGACGCTGCAGGCCGAGGCCGACCGGCTCCTCGCGGTGCAGGCGGTGATCCCGCTCGTGAGCGCCGAGCTGAGCGCGCTCGCACCGGGCAACTTCGGCGCCGGGGACCTGGAGTTCGGGCCGGCGGTGTCGCGTGACGCGAACTACAAGGGGGCGGTCTTCGCCGAGACGCCGCTCTTCTTCTTCAAGGAGCGCGGCAAGCTGCAGAGCGTGGGCGCCAAGCTCGATCGCGCGCGGCTCGAGCGCGACCTCGCGCGACGCGACGTCAACATCCTCTTCCGTACCGCGGTCAACGACCTCTCGCTGCTCGAGCGGCAGCTCGACGTGCAGGCGCAGTCGGTGGATCGCAACAGCATCATGAGCGCCGGCGAACGCGCCCGCTTCGATGCCGGCGAGAGCAACCTGTTCCTCGTCAACACGCGCGAACGGCGCGTGCTCGACGAGCAGATCAAGCTCGTGCAGCTGCGATCGAAGTACTTCGCGGCGCGTGCGGCGCTGGCGGTGGCGGCGGGGCTCCCGGGACGGCTCTCGGCCAACCCCTGAGCGCGCTCGGTGGCCGTCCGCGCGCGTCGCGCCGGCCGTCGCGAAACACGCAGCCGCCTGCCGTGGTAGGAGGAACCGGGACGCTGGTCCCCCCGTCCCGATTCCTCCGCCCCGCACCGACGGTCGTGAGATGATGCGCACCCGCCTCCTTCCGCTCCTCGTCGCCGCCCTCCCGGTCGCCCTGTTCGCGCAGGGGGACGAGCGTGACGATCCGTCCACGTCACCCACGTACCGCGCCTCGCGCGTGGCGGTCGGCGTGTACGGCGTGAACGCCAGGCCGCAGGGCGACTTCGCGGCGGCCACCAACGATTTCTGGGGGGGCGGGGGACAGCTCCGCATCGCGCTCGACCGTGCGGGCTTCATCGCGCTGCGCGGCGATGCGTCGTTCATGCGCCACGGTCGCCGGTCGCAGGACATCGGCCTCGTGCCTGGCGCGGGCAACCTGATCGACGGCCGGGTCGTGACCAGCAACAACGTGCAGACCTTCATGGGCGGCATCGAGCTGGCGCAGCCGACCGGACCCGTGCGCCCGTACGTGAACGCGATGGCCGGTGCGAGCTACTTCTTCACGCGCTCCGAACTGCGCGGTCGCGGGCGCGACGACGACGACGGGATCGGCACGACCAACGTGCGCGACTGGGTGCGATCGACGGCGCTCGGCGGCGGGGTGCGCCTCCCCATCGCCCGCAGCCGTCGCGGCACAACGGTCCGACCATCGCCCCACGACAGGGGCGCACCGACCAGTGGAGCTACACGGTGGGGCTCACCTTCATGCGGTGACGGCACGCGGGCGTGGCGGCTGCCGGTCGCGCCCGTCGGCGTTGCAGGATGCGAGATGCAAGTTGCAGGAACGGGCCCGACGGTGCACGCATCGTCGGGCCCGTCGGCGATGGTGGTCTTGCGTGACGCGTGTGCATGATCGCACATCTGTGGCGTTCCACAGACTCGGTGCCACCCACCCACCTGCCGAGGATCGCCCCATGTCCGCTCGTCGCGTCATCGCGCTGGCATCCGTTGCGCTCATGCTCGTGCCGCTCGTCATCCGTGCGCAGGACGACCAGCTCCCGCGCTCGACGATGCCGTCCTGGCTCGCCTTCGGCCTGCACGGGATCGGGAGCGATCCGGTGGGCGCCTTCGCCGACAACGTGCGATCGGCATGGGGTGGGGGGGTCGAGGGACGCGTGCGACTCGACCCCGACGGCTGGCTCGCGCTACGCGGCGACCTGAGCTACTCGTCGTACGGCCGCAGTCGGAGCGTTGTGGGCGCCGCGCCGGGTGCGGGGGCGCTGATCGGTGGCGAGCTCGCCACCAGCAACACCATCAGCACCGCGATGATCGGCGCCGAGGTGGCGCTTCCGTGGGGCGTCGTGCGCCCGTACGTCAACGCGATGATCGGCGCGAACCTCTTCCAGACCGCCACGGTGCTCCGTCCGCCGGCGGGCGTGCCGCAGAACGCGCAGTCCACCACCAACACCGACGACTGGATCGCGTCGCGCGCGGTCGGTGGCGGCGTGCGGATCCCGCTGGCGCGCAACCGGACCGGCCTGACCGCCCTCGACGTCGGCGTCCGCCGCTGGTTCAACGGCCCCACGCGCTACGCCACCCCCGCCGATCTCGTCGCCGGCCCTGCCGGGCCGTCGCTGCGCACGCGCGAGAGCCGGACCGATGCGTGGGCGTTCAGCGTCGGCTTCGCCTTCGCACCGTGACGTGACGCGCCGGATCGGCGCCGATCGCAGCGGGTCGTAGCTTCAACGCTCGTCCCCACCGGAGCCGCCATGCGTCACCTCCTCGCGCTCGCCTGCTCGTTCGTGCCCGCCGTCGCCCTCGTCGCCCAGGCCGACGACCCCTTCGGGACGCTCCCGCCGAGTGCGGGGCGGACCTCGGTGGGCCTGGCGGCGACGTGGATCGGCACCGGTGGGCTCGCCGCACGCGACCTCGCCGGCACGCTCGGCTTCCAGGTCGAGCTGCGACGCGTGTTCGGCCCCGGCGACGTGCTCGCCTGGCGCATCGACGGTGGCCACGGCGTCCTCGCGCAGACGGCGACGCTCCCGGTGGGCGGGCTCGGCCCCGGTTCGGCGACGGCGATCGGGCGCTCGTCGAACGCGCTGAGCACGATCACCGCCGGCGTCGAGCTGGGCGCACCGCGCGGCGTGGTTCGCCCGTACGTGGGCGCCGCGCTCGGCCTCTCGAGCTTCACCACCAGCACGCGCATCGCGCAGCAGCCGTTCGGGACGGGACGGTTCGCGCCGGTGGCACCGGGGAGCGGCTTCAATGGCGGCCAGCCCGTGTTCGTGAACGACGTCGTGCGCGCCAGCGACGTGGTGCCGACGCTCGCGATCGGCGGCGGGATGCGACTCGCGCTCGCCACCTTCGCGCGCCGCGGCTACCTGCTCGACCTCGGCGTGCGTCGCTGGATGGGCGGCGCGGCGCAGATCGGGCGGTTCTCGCCCGGGACCGCCGGCGTCACGACTGCCGGTGTCGCGACCGCACGGTGGAGCGCGCACGCGGGGCTGTCGTTCACGCCCTGACGCTGCGCGGGGCATGGATTCGTGCGCGTTTCCTTTTTGCTGAACTGCTGGGCGCTGCGCGCCGAGTTCCGGAGTTTCGGAGTTCTGGAGTACAGCGATGCCACTGTGGTGCCATGCAGTCCTCCAGAACTCCCCAACTCCGGAACTCGGCGCGCAGCGCCCAGCAGTTCAGCTGAAAAAAACGCGCACGATGCGACCCAGCCGGCGCAGGCCGATCGCCGCCGCGTATGCATCCCCGAACTCGTCCTCACTCGAAGTCGCGCCTGCGCCGCTCGCGCTTGACGGTGGAACGCCGCGCCTTGCCCTCGAGGCGTGCGACCTTGCTGGCGAAGGTCGGGCGCGTGGCGCGGCGCACCTTGGGGACCACCAGCGCGCCGCGCACCAGCGTCGCGAGCCGCGTCTCGGCCGCTTCGCGATTCTGCGCCTGGCTGCGA
>JALOPO010000497.1 GCA_025453855.1 Gemmatimonadaceae bacterium | reverse complement strand
CTCATCATGGCCGAGGCGAAGACGCCGGTCGCCGGCGCCGTGCTCGTGCTCTGGGCCGAGCTCGTGCTCGAGATGTTCTCGCTGGCCACGATCGCGCTCCTCATCGCCCTCTTCTTCCGCGAAGCGGGCGCCGCGGTGGCGACGGTGCTCACGGTGATCGGCGGCTACGCGGCGACGGTGCTCGGCGTCTCGATCTTCGGGATCGCGCTCTCGCGCAACAACGCCAACGGTCCGCCGCCGCGCTGGGCGCACGCGGTGGGGCTGCACGCCGGTCGCTGGCGCACGATCCAGCGCTCGCTCCGCCAGCTGCGCGACGCCGTCAAGCGCATCCGGCACGCGCGCCCGGTGCCGATGTTCCTCAGCTACGTGTCGAGTGCGCTGCACGTCGCCTTCCGGCTCTGCGTGCTCCCGGCGCTGGTGCTGACGTCGTTCCCCGACGTCCCGCTCGAGCGGCTGGTGGCCTGGCCGCTGGCGCTCCTCTACGGCGCGGCGGTCGTGCCGGCCCCCGGTGGCGGTGGCGCCGTGGAGCTCGCGTTCAAGCAGACGCTCGGCGGCACGATCCCGCCCGCGATCTTCGGCGCCACGCTCGTCTGGTGGCGCTTCTACACGTTCTACATCTACATCGTCGCCGGCGCGCTGGTGGCCGGGAGCGCGGTGATGCGCGCGCTCCGCGACCGCGAGCATGGCGCGCGACACGAAGCCGCGTCGCGTCGCCCGCACCCCGAACCGGAAACGACGCCCGCCGGCTGAGCCGCGTCGTTCCAGAGCGCCCGCCCCCCACATGCACGACGCCTTCTCTCCCGACTGGACGCGCGCCTTCGCCGACGCGGTGAATGCCGACGATGGCTACGCGGCGGCGGGCGCCGCGTGGCGCGATGGCGTGGCGCTGGTCTGCACCGCGAACGGCGCCGCGGGCTTTCCGCAGGGCGCGGCGGTCGAGCTCGACCTCGCCGACGGGCGCTGTCACGATGCGCGCACGCCGGCGGTGGATGCCGTCACCGCGCCCTACGTGCTCTCGGCACCGCCGGCGACGTGGCGCGCGCTGCTCGACGGCTCGCTCGATGCGGTGGGTGCGGTCGCGCTCGGAAAGGTGAAGCTCGTGCGCGGTTCGCTCGGCGTGCTGATGATGCACTCGCAGGGGGCGCGTGCGCTCCTCGCCTGCGCGGCGCGCGTGCCGACGCGCTGGCCGGAGTGATCGACGCCGACCGGCCCGCGCGCGCGGGCCGGTCGCACACGTGGTCGGCGGGACGACGCTGGCCGGCGGCGGGTACCGACCGGTATTCTGGAGGCACCCCTCTATCTCGCCTCCTTCCCCGCCGGAGTCGCCATGTCGCTCACCGTCACGCAGCGCACGGGCAAGATCTGGTCGCTCTACCTCACCTCGCAGCGGCTCGCGTGGAGCCCGGCGCAGGTCGATCTCTCGCACGACGCGGCCGACTGGACGCGCATCCGGCGCGAGCACGCGCGCGAGGACTACGCGGGGCAGCTCCATCGCCTCGTGGGATTCTTCCACGCGGGTGAGGAATCGGTCTGCAGCCATCTCGCCCCGCTCCTCGTGGCGGCGTCGCGCCTCGGTCTCGGCAACGACGTGGAGTGCTTCCTGACCGCGCAGCTCTACGAGGAGGCGAAGCACTTCGAGTTCTTCGAGCGCTACGCACACGAGGTGCTCGGCGAGGACGGCTTCGTGGTCGATCGCGAGCTGCTCGCCGCGCCGCGCGCGGTGCTGGTCGACGATCTCGGGACGGCCACCGCGCGCTGCGCCACCGAGACCGATCCCGCCGCGCTCCGTCTCGCGCTCGTGGAAGCAGCGACCCACTACATGGGGATCGTGGAGGCGATGCTCGCGCGCACCGGCTACCAGGGGGCGGGCGACGCGCTGCGCACGCGCGGCTGGCTCCCCGGGCTGCAGGAGGGGTTCCGCCTCATCCGCCGCGACGAGGGGCGACACGTCGCCTTCGGCATCCAGCTCATCCGGCGGTTGCTGCGCGACGATCCGTCGCTCGCACCGGCCGTCCTCGCGACCTTCGAGCGCCACCTGCCGAACGTGCTCGCCACCGTGCAGGCCTTCGACGTGCCGCACCCGATCGTCGAGGTGTCATCGCTCGTGGGCTACGCGCTCGACGCCTACCAGCTCGTGCTCGCCGCCACACGCAGGCGCTCGAGGCGGAGCTCCACGCGACCGATGCGCTCCCGTGAGTCGGTGCGGGAACAGCATTGAAGCACGGTGGGCACGGTGGGCACGGTGGAACGATACGGCGGGTCGCGATGATGCGAAGGCGGCACGAGGGGGCGCCAAGAAAGGCGGATGATGTGGGCGCCGCGCTCGGCGCCAGATCTGCGTGCGGAGCCATCATCAGTTCCCCTTCGCGTTCGCTTCGCGTTCCCTCGCATCATCGCGGCCCGCCGTGTCGTTCCGCCGTGACGACCGTGCCCACCGTGCCCACCGTGCCCACCGTGATTGACGCCGTTCGCGATGCCTGACGCGACGGCACGCCAGTAGATTCGGCGCCATGCATGCCGCACTCCCCACGCTCGAGGAGCTGGACGCCGCCGCGGCGCTGATCGCGCCGCACATCCCGCCGACGCCGCAGTACCGCTGGCCGCTGCT
>JALOPO010000496.1 GCA_025453855.1 Gemmatimonadaceae bacterium | reverse complement strand
TCGTCCTCGCCACCGTCGCGGATGGCGCGCGGCGCATGCGGCGCGAGCTGCGCCTGGCCGGGGACGCCGAAGCGGAGCGTGGTGAACTCGGGGCGCACGCCGGGGCGCGCGTCGTCGGGGAGGCAGCGGAACGGGCTCGCGACGCGCGACGTGCGCGGGAGCCACGAGTAGCGCACGCACCCCTCCTGCCGCTGCGCCGCTTCCACCGGTGCACCGGGCGCATCGCGCTCGGCGACGAGCATCGCGTTCGAGGCATCGAGGCGCGCGGCGTGGATCGTCCCGATCACGGTCACCGCCTCGAGCGCGAGGTCGCCGCCGGCACGCAGCGGATCGGCCACGGCGCCGTAGGCCACACGCCGGCGCGCGGTGGCGTCGATGATCGAGTGCGTGACCTGCACGCGCGCGCCGCGCACCGCGCGGATGCCGCCGAGGATGGATGCGTCGATCTCCACCTCGACGAGCGGCGACTCGACGATGAGCGACGGCGCGTCGGGTGCCACGGGCTCGTTCGTGCGGGTGCGCGCGAGGCCGGGGACGAGCGTGCAGTGCCGGATGACGAGCCGTGCCAGCGGGCCGCGCACGCGCACCGTGGCGCCGGCGAGACAGAGTCCTTCGAGCTCCAGCACCGCGCCCTCGTCGCCCTCGATGACGAAGTCGCCGCCGGTGATCGTGATCAGCGGCCGGGCGCCGTCGGCCGCGGCCACCACCGCGCGCACCCCCGCCGCGATGGCGAGGTTCGGCGCGGCGGCCGGCACCGTGTAGCTGCGTGCGTCGGCGACGAGGATGCGCGGGACGGCGCCGAAATTCGCGAACGCGGCGGCGAGGCCGGCGCCATCCTCCACCACCGCGGGTGGCGCGGCGAACGGGGCGACGGTGCGCGCGTAGCCGCCGCCGCCGATCGTGTCGGCCGCACCCACATGATAGGTGACGAGCACCGTGCCCGGCGCCGGCGCGGGCGCGCCGCTCGGCAGGGCGAGTCGACCGAGCACGGGGTCGATGGCGACGTGATCGACGGGCGCATGCGCCCACGCGCCGGCGCCCGCATCGCTCAGGTCGCAGACGCGCACGTCGGCGGCATCCACGCGCACGTCGTTGATCGTGACCGCGATGCTGCGCCCGGGACCGTAGTAGGCGTCCAGGTCGTCGCGCATGGCGAGGCGCGTGATCGGGATGGGGACGTGGATCGGCTGCGCCAGGTCGGTGATCGCGCGCTCCTCGTCGGGGAGCGTGTAGAGTGGCTGGTCGATGCCGAGCGGATCGAAGGTGCAGCGGAAGTCGTCGATGCGCGCGGCGGTGACGTCGACCATCGGCACGGCGCGCAGGCGATGGAGCACGATGGCGATGTTCGGGATGTTCCATCGTCCGCGCGCGCTCGCGATGCGGCGCACCTCGACCACGTGTGCGCTGCGGTCGAAGGCGGTGTCGACCAGTTCGAGGGCGCGGCGGTCGCGCAGGTCGAGCGTGGCCGGCGGCGCGGCGCGCACGTGGCGCATGTGCTGCGTGGTGGCGAGGCGCTGGAAGCACTCGACCGCCACCGCGGGCCACTGCGTGATGTCGCGCGCGATCTCCTCGACGACGGCGAGCGTCCCCTTGCGGCGCCGGAGCGCGAGCGTGTTCGCGACCTCCGCGCGTGCCCCGCTGCCGAGCCCCGGGATGGGGCGCAGCAGCGTGGTGCCGAGCAGGTCACCGATGTAGGGGACGACCCAGTCGGCGCAGGTCTCGATGAAGAGATCGTCGTAGCCCTGGTCGATCCCCTCCTGCACGACGGCGATCTCGCGCGCCATGACGGCGACGAGCGCCTGCAGCGCGCCGCCGCTCTCGGCATCGCGCAGCCGGTGGATGGTGGGGAGGAGGTCGAGCAGCCGGCGCTCGTCGAGGGTGGGCATGGTCAGCCTCCGGTCACGATCGCGAGCGTGAGCGGGCGTGCGGCGAGCACGAGGAGCTCCGCCGGCTGCGCGAGGGTGGCGCGCACACCGGGGAGCGGGACGCTGGCCGCGAGCCGTGCGGGCGGTGCACCGGCGGGCGACTGCATGGCGGCGACGAGCGCGCTGGCCGCCACCGACTCGCCGAAGTCGCGCGCGTCGAAGCCGTACTCGGCCCGCAGGCGGGCGTCGATCGCGGCCGTCACGTCGTCGGCGAGGAAGGCGGGATCGATGGCGACCGTCGCGGCGAGCGTGAAGACGGCCGGCGTGAAGGCACGCACGGTGAACGACACGTGCGGATCGCCGTAGCTCGTCATCGCCGACTTGAGCGCGACGAACGGCGCCGACGATTCGCTGATCGGCACGCCGCCGGTCGGGGCGACGGTGACGAAGATGCCGGCGCGCTCGCCGTCGGAGGTCATGGTGGCGTGCGCCCGCGCGAAGCCGGCGAAGGCGCGCGCGAAGTCGCGGTAGTCGGTGAGCGTGACGAGGCGACCGAGCGTGAGCCCCTGCAGCCCCGCCGTGACGCGGATCGCACTCGCCGGCTCGGGATCCTCGCCCCCCTCGGCGGCGATCGGATTGACGACGCTGCGCACGCCGAGCGGGCGGGAAGCGAGGAGCGAGAGCTGGCGCTCCTTCACGCGACCGGCGAGGCCGATGCCGCGGCGGTAGGTCGCGGTGACGTTCTCGAGTCCGGTGGGGACGACCGCGTTGCAGGTGATGCGCGTCTTCCCGTCGTCGTCGACGCGCACCACGTAGCTGCGCTCGTCGGCGGGGCGATCGAGCAGGTCGGCGCGCTGCTGCCAGAGGATCCCGTCGACGCGCAGCTCGAGCGTCGACTGCGCGCCGGTCTCGGTGGCGGCCGGGACGTGGGTGAGCGGTGGCTGGCGCAGGGTGAAGGTGCGGAAGCGCTGCGCCCCGTCGCCGCCGCCGAGCACCTCGGCCTTCGACTCGCCGTGCGTCGCGAAGGCGACGTTGGCGTTCACGCGCACGGTCGTGCGCAGGTAGGCGTGATCGAGCGCGTGATCGAGGACGAGGGTGGTGAAGAGGCGGCCATCCTCGGGGAACTCGGTGGCGTTCACGTCGACGCGCAGGACGGTGCGCGCCTCGTGCCATTCGAGCGTCGGGAGGTCGTCGCGGAAGCCGCTCACGAGCACGGCGCGGCCGGCGACGAGGTCGGGGTAGTAGCGATCGAGGGTGATGGTGTCGCCCTGCACGGGCCCGTCGATGGCGACGCGCGCGAGCGGGAGCGGCTCGCTGCGCGCGTGCACGGCGGTGGCGCGCATGGGGAAGTCGGCGAGCGCGATGCCGGTGGTGAGCTCGCAGCGCGTGACGCGCGCCGAGAGCGCGAAGTCGGCGCGCGAGACCTCGCGCGTGCTCGCCACCTGTGCCACGCCCCAGGTGCCGTCGTCACGCTCGGCGAGGAGCCACGATCCCGCGACGACCTGCGGGTAGAGGTTGTCGAGGTCGAGCGCGCCGGAGGCGCCGGCGGCGTCGTCGAGGGCGAGGTCGTCCCAGTCGTCGGGATACTGCGCGTCGTCGAGCTGGCCGGCGGTGAGGAGCCGGCCGGGGACGAGGCCGTCGACGCCCTGGACGACCTGCGGCAGGTCGCGCCAGCGCGGGGCGTTGTGCCCGAAGCTCGCCGCGCGCTGGCGGAAGACGTGCACGCCGATGTCGCCGGTGTCGACGGTGATGCGGGGCGTGTTGTAGAGCGCCAGCGAGACCTGGAGCTGCAGGAAGGTCGACGTGCCGATGCCGAAGAAGTCGCTGGGGGCGATCTCGTTCGTGTCGTCGCCGGTCCAGCTCCACGTGAAGGGGAGCGGCTCGGGTCCGCTGGCGCGGGGGATGGCGCCGATGGTGAGTGTCGTCGTCCCGGCCGCCGGGTCGGCGACGACGCGCTGCACCACGCGCGGGGCACGCGCCTCGGTGGTCGTGCCCGCGACGAGGAGGACGCGATCGCCCTGCCGGACGCCGGTGTCGACGCCGCGCAGCACGACGGTGGTCATGGTGGAGCTGATCGCCTGCGGGCGCAGGCTGCGCGCCGGCATCGCGTTCCAGAGCGCGCGCGCGGTGATCGCCTCGACGGTCTCGTAGGGCTGCGGGAGCTCGTTCGTGCCGGGGATGGAGAGGACGCGCGTGCCGGCGTCGATGGTCGTGAACTCGGGGGTGCCCGGCGTGTCGTCGATGGTGAAGGCGAGCCAGGTGCCGGCGGCGACGCCGGGGCGTGGTTCGTGGCCCACGCTCCGCGCGAGCTGCACGAGCGACAGCCGTTCGGTGGCGGTGCGCAGCCAGCTCTCCTGGGCGAAGCGTTCCTGGTGGAAGGTCAGCACGTCGTCGACCACGGCGCACGCGTCGAGGAAGGCGATGGTC
>JALOPO010000049.1 GCA_025453855.1 Gemmatimonadaceae bacterium | reverse complement strand
CGGAAGTGGCGCTGGTGCTCGGCTTCAGCGAGGCGAGCGCGTTCACGCGCGCGTTTCGCCGCTGGACGGGAACGACGCCCGCGGCCTGGGCCGCACGACACACCACCCGGATCGAAACCTGATCGTCACGCCCGCGACTGGCGCCGGCACCGGCCGGGACTAGCATGTAGGCACGTCACCACCCGTGATCCACCGTGCCCACTCCCCTCCTGCGGCGCCTCGCGCGGCATGCCGGTCTCGCGAGCGCGCTCGTGCTCGCGGCCGCCTGCGCCGACCAGGGCGCCGATCCGCTGGCCTCGTCGCGCACGCTGACCTCGCTCGGCGACGCCCAGGCCAACATCCGGCCGCCGGTCATCACCGAGATCATGGCCGACCCGAGCCGCGTCACCGACGACGTCGGCGAATGGTTCGAGATCCTCAACCCGAACACGACGGCGCTCGACATCGGCGGCTGGCGCATCGCTTCGGGGCCGGCCAACCCGCCCACCGACAATCACGTGATCGCCGGCTCGCTGGTGCGGGCTGGTGGTGCTGGCGCGCAACGGCGACGCGGCGGTGAACGGCGGCGTGACCGCGAACTACGTCTACGGCACGAGCATCACCTTCAACAACAGCAACACCGACTGGGTGACGCTCAAGGACCCGAACGGGGTGCTGGCCGACTCGGTGGCCTACTCGACGCGCAGCGGGACGACGGTCGTGCCGCCGTCCGTGTCGCCGACGGGCGGCGCGTCGTTCGTGCTCGTCGACGCGACCGCCGACAACGCGGTGATCGCCGGCAACGCGGCGTGGACGGTGACGCCCGCCGGCTTCACGTACGGCGCCGGTGATCGCGGGTCGCCGGGCGCGGTCGGCAACGCCAACTACGGCCCGGCGTGCACGCAGCAACCCGGCGGCGAGATCACCACGGTGACGGTGACGCCGAACCCGGCGAACGTGACGCTCAACACGACGCGTCCACTGAGCGCCGCCGCGACCGACGCCAACGGCGTGCCGGTGCAGGCGACGTTCACGTGGCGGAGCGCCAACGAGGCGGTGGCCACGGTGAGCGCCGCCGGCGTGGTGACGGGCGTCTCGCTCGGCTCGACGCAGATCATCGCGCGCGCACCGAACGGGGTGGAGGGGAGCGCGAACGTGACGGTGATCCCGGCCGGCGCGCCGGCGACGATCACGATCAGCATCAACACGCCGGCGCGGATCCCGGTGGGCTTCACCAAGCCCGCCTTCCCCACCGTGCGCGATGGGCAGGGGAACATCATCTCGCCCCCGCCGCCGCTGACGTGGACGTCGAGCGACGAGGGTGTCGCCACGGTCGATCCGCTGGGCTACATCACCGGCACCGGAATCGGCACGGCGACGATCCGCGCGACGGCCGAGAACGGCGTCTTCGGCACGGCGACGATCACGATCATCGCTGCCACCGCCCCGACGACGGCGGTCTACCGCAACCACCTCGAGTTCGGCGTGCCGAGCTCGAACACGCGGAGCATCGGGCGGAGCGAGTTCCGCGTCACGCGGGCGCAGTACGTGGCCGGCTATCGCGCGGCGCTCGGCGGGGCGGCGTGGGTGAGCTGGAACCTGAACAGCACGCAGTTCGGCGCGGCGCCACGCTGCGACTGCTTCTCGGCCGATCCGCTCCTCCCGCCCGGCACCTATCGCGTGGTCGACTTCGACTACCGCAACGGCGGCTACGATCGCGGGCACATGGTGCAGTCGGAGAGCCGCACCACGACCGACCAGGAGAACGCGGCGTCGTTCCTGCTGACGAACATCCTCCCGCAGGCGGCCGACAACAACCAGGGGCCGTGGCTCGGCTTCGAGAACTGGCTCAACGATCGCGCGCGCATCGACGGACGCGAGGTCTACGTGGTGGCGGGCGGGCAGTACGCGAGCGATGCGCCGTCGCTCAAGAACGAGGGCAAGGTCCTGATCCCGAGCTGGACGTGGAAGGTGGCGGTCATCGTCCCCGCCGGTGAGGGGCTGCCGTGGGTGACGTCGCCCGACCGCGTGCAGGTGGTGGCGGTGCGCATGCCGAATCGCATCGAGGCGGGCGTGCCCGGCTCGGCGGTCGGGATCCGCAACCTCCCCTGGCAGCAGTTCGCGGTGAGCGTCGACCAGATCGAGGGCTTCATCGGCTACGACCTCCTCAACGCACTCCCCGACGACGTCGAGGCGATCGTGGAGGCGCAGGTCTTCGGGCAGGCGGCGGTCTCGCCGCGGCTCGCCGGGCGCCCGTGAGGCGGCGCCGGAGCGGACGCGCCCGCCGGTGAGCGGGCGCGCGCCGGCCTGATCGGCGGCTGTGGAGCGGCGAGGTGCCCCCGGGGGCGCCTCGCCGCTTCCCCGTTTGCCACCGTCCCGGGCGCACGGTCCCGGCTGCGGCCCCCGCCCTTGGCCCGAGCGGCCGGGTCGGGTAGCTTGACGGGCTTTCCCGGGACCAGCCAGTCCCGCACAACGGCCCCCTCGCGGGCCTTCATGCCTCTCCTCCCGTGTCGGCAACCCACGGGGGGCGATAGAGACCACAGGGAGGATTGCCACTCGTGAAGACGGCTACCCGTCCGTACGAGGCGGTCTACATCTTCGACAGCGCGCTCGAGGATGGCACGATCGCCGAGAAGCTCGACAAGCACCACGCGCTCCTGGAGCTCGCCGAGCCGGCGACGCTCGACCACTGGGGCCGCCGGCAGCTCGCGTACGAGATCAAGAAGCGCGACACCGGCTACTACGTCGTCGCGCGCTTCGCGTGCACGGCCGACAAGCTCCCCGAGTTCGAGCGTGCGCTCAAGCTCGATGGCGGCATTCTCCGCTACCTGATCTCGCTGCACGAGCACGAGCTCGGCGCCCCGCCGCTCACCGAGGAGCAGCTGGCGGCCAAGAAGCGCGCCGAGGACGGCGACGACGACGACGACGAGGATTGACCATGGCCCGCCGCAACAAGAAGCCGAGCCCGGTGAACGAGGCCGGCATCCGCTACGTGGACTACAAGGACGAGCGCTTCCTGAGCCGCTTCATCAGCGAGACCGGCAAGATCCTGCCGGCGCGCCTGAGCGGGGTGGACGCGCGGCACCAGCGGCAGCTGGCGAGCGCGATCAAGAAGGCGCGGTACCTGGCGCTCCTGCCGTACACGCGCACGCAGAAGGCGTGACGTGACGGCGGCGGCCGCCCCGACGCGTACCGCCCCGATGCCCGTGCCTCCGGCTCGGGAACACGGGTGGTGGCGCCTCATCGCGGCGGCGCTGGCCTTCACGGTGGTGGCGCGCTTCCCGGTGCTGCGGGCGCTCGCGCCGGTGCAGCAGCCGCTCCTGCTCATCGTCCCCGCCCTTGCGGCGTGTGCGGTGGTGGGGTGGTGGCGCGGCGGGAGCCTCGGCGTGGCGATCGCGACGTCGCTGGTGGCGGTGGCGCAGCTCTCGCTGCCACTCTACGGCGGCGTGAACAGCGCGGTGCTGGCGGCGGGGTGGTCGGCGATCCTCGCCGGCTGCTTCGGGCTGGCGCTGCTGGTGTCGCGATCGCGGCGACTGCTGGCCGTGGGCGGCATGGCGATCACGGGGGCCTTCCTCGTGGCCACCGTGCTGGTGGTGCTGCAGCCGGCGGGGCCGTCGTCGCTCGATCGGGTGGTGTCGCGGGCGTTCTCGACGCGCGGGGCCGAGGATCGGGCGGCGTGGCAGGTGGCGCGCTCGCAGATCGAGGGCCGGCCCGGTGTGGCGCTCGACAGCGCCAGCCGCGCGGCGCTGGATGCGAGCGAGGCGTCGATCGCGGCCCTGCCGCGGACGGCGCGCACGCTCCTGCCGGCGACGCTGGCGCTGCAGAGCCTCGCCGCGCTGGCACTGGCGTGGGGCTTCTGGCACCGGCTCAGCCGCACGCGGGTGGGCGAGGCGCTGGGCGCGCTGCGCGACTTCCGGTTCAACGACCAGCTCGTGTGGGCGATCATCGCCGGACTCGCGCTGTCGCTGCTGCCGGGGGCCGAGCAGTTCCGGGCGCTGGGGCTCAACCTGCTGCTCGTCTTCGGCACGCTCTACGCGCTGCGAGGCGCCGGGGTGCTGGCGTGGTTCGTGACGCCCGGGCGCACGTGGCTCGGGCTCGTGGTGGGGATCGTCCTGCTCCTCCTGCTCCGTGACGGGGCGGCGGTGGCGCTGGCGATCGTGGGAATCGGGGATACGTGGGTCGACTGGCGGCGTCGCGCCGCCCGCACGACCTGAGACCATAGGACGGGGGGAACGATGGAAGTGATCCTGCGCGAGGCGGTCGAGAAGCTCGGACACGCCGGCGACCTGGTGAAGGTGTCGGACGGCTACGGCCGCAACTACCTCATTCCGCGCGGCAAGGCGCTGCTCGCCACCGACGCGAACAAGAAGCGCATCCAGGCCGAGAAGGCGAAGCTGGAGGCGGCCGAGGCGGCGCGTGTGGCGGCGGCCGAGGAGCAGGCGAAGCAGTTCGCCGAGCTCTCGATCACCTTCGCCGCGCGCGTCGGCGACGAGGGGAAGCTCTTCGGGTCGGTGACCGCCGGCGACATCGCCGAGCAGCTGAAGGCCCAGGGCATCCACGTCGAGAAGCGGCAGATCGACCTGCACGAGCCGATCAAGGCGCTGGGCGTCTACAAGGTGGGGATCAAGCTCCACGCCGACGTGAAGCCCGAGGTGAAGGTCTGGGTGATCAAGGGCTGAGCGCGGCCGCGCGCACCCCGGCACCACGCGAGGCTCCCGCTCCGGCGGGGGCCTTTCGCGTTCTCCCCCGCGGCCACGCACCCGCCGACCTGCGGGACGGTCGGTAATGGGGGCGCCACCGGCGTGGCGTGTCCAGCAGTCGACGGGCGTGGCGATGCGCCGCGCGCACGACGCGGTGCGTGACGACGGCGATGGCACACGGGTTCCTCCTTCCGGGTACGCGGAGTGGCGCAGCGCGCGTTAGTCTTGCAGGGTGCGTGGTGCGACACGCATCCCGCCCGTCCCCTCGCCCGTGTCCCATGACCGCACCGTCCCGTCCGCGCAGCCAGAAGCTCGACCTCGCCCCCGACGCCCTCGCCAAGCGGGCGGCGCAGCTGCTCGACGAGATGAAGGCGACCGACATCCAGGTGCTGCACCTGAAGCCGCTCACCGACATGACCGACTACTTCGTGATCGCGTCGGGGACGTCGGACACGCACGTGCGGTCGCTGGCCGACCACGTGGAGCGGAAGCTCCGCGAGGACGGGTCGCGGGTGACGCACGCCGAGGGCGTGGAACAGGGGCGGTGGGCGCTGCTCGACTACACGGATGTAGTGGTGCACGTGTTCCATCCCACGCTGCGTGGCTTCTACCAGCTGGAGCGTCTCTGGGGCGACGCGCCGCCGGTGGAGTGGCAGCAGGGGTGAACGACCTGCCGGCACGGGCCGGCACACGCGGCTGACGACCCGGCGCGAGCCGACGGAGTGGACCGATGCGGATGTGGCGTGGACTCGTGGCGGGGCTCGCGGTGGCCGCGGCGGCGGGAGCCGCACCGGCCGTGCGCCCGCTCGCCGCGCAAGGGTACTTCGGCCAGAACCAGGTGCAGTACGACCGGTTCCAGTGGCGGGTGATCGAGACCGAGCACTTCCGGATCCACTACTACAAGGAAGAGAAGGCCGCCGCCGAGGACGCCGCGCGCATGGCCGAGCGCGCCTACGCGCGCCTCTCGCGGATCCTCGGTCACCAGTTCCGCGAGAAGAAGCCGGTGGTGCTCTACGCGAGCCGCACCGACTTCGCGCAGAACAACATCTTCGGCGACCTGGGCGAAGGGACCGGGGGCGTCACCGACTTCCAGCGGCAGCGCAACGTGCTGCCGTTCACGGGCGACTACCGCTCGTTCGAGCACGTGCTCACGCACGAGATGGTGCACCAGTTCCAGTACGACGTCTTCTCGCGCGGGCGTGCCGGCGCGAACATCCAGGCGCTGGCCGCGGTGCAGCCGCCGCTCTGGTTCATGGAGGGGATGGCCGAGTACCTCTCGCTCGGCCCCGACCATCGCTTCACCGACATGGTGATGCGCGACGCGGCGCTGAACGGCAACCTGCCGACGATCGAGGCGATGACGGTGCGCCCCGATCGCTACTTCCCGTACCGCTTCGGGATGAGCCTCTACCGCTGGATCGGCGAGCGGTGGGGCGACCAGGTGATCGGGCAGATCCTCGAGGCGGTGCCGAACGTGGGGATCGAGCGCGCCTTCCGGCGCGAGCTCGGCATGTCGCTCGACGAGCTGAGCGACGAGTGGAAGGAGGACCTGCAGAAGAAGTACCTGCCGCAGGTGGCGAACCTCGACCGTCCGCGCCGCTTCTCGCAGGTGGTGCTGAACCGCAAGCGGAGCCAGGGCGACATCTTCATCTCGCCGGCGCTCTCCGACGACGGGTCGCGCATCCTCTTCCTGTCGAACGGCAACTTCTGGCGCGGCCAGGTCTTCATCGACCTCTGGATGGCCGATGCGCGCACCGGCAAGCGCATCCGCCGCGTGGTGAAGAGCACGACCAACCCGAATGCCGAGGAGCTGCGCCTCCTCTACAGCCAGGCGGCGTTCTCGCCCGACGGGCAGACGGTGGCGTACGTGGGGCAGCGGCAGGGGCGCGACGTGCTCTACCTGCTCAACCTGCGCACCAATCGCACGCAACGCATCGACCTCCCGCTGGAGGGCGTGCTGAGCCCCGTCTTCTCGCCCGACGGCAAGCAGCTCGCCTTCGCCGGGAACAACGGCGGCCTGACCGACCTGTGCGTCGTGAACGCCGACGGGAGCGGCTTCCGCCGGCTGACCAACGACCGGCACGGCGACTACATGCCGAACTGGTCGCCGGATGGACGCTACATCGCCTTCGCCAGCGATCGCGGCGGGGCGACCGACTTCGAGTACCTGCGCTTCAGCCACCTCCAGATCTCGCTCTACGACCTGCAGACGCAGCAGGTGACGGTGCTCCCCAACCAGTCGGGGCTGAACATCAACCCGCAGTGGGGGCCCGACAGCCGCAACATCGCCTACGTGAGCGACCGCGGAGGCGTGCCGAACCTGTTCATGTTCGACATGCAGACGAAGGAGCACTACCAGCTCACGAACATGACCGGCGGCGTGGCGGCGATCACCGAGTACAGCCCCGCGATCACGTGGGCGCGCAAGGCCGATCGCCTCGCCTTCGTGCACTACGAGAACGGCGACTACACGGTGTGGGGCGTGGACAACCCGCGCTCGCTCAAGCGCGAGCCGTACCGCGACTCGACGGCGGCGCCGGTGCCGGTGGTCGCGAGCGGCGTCCCGGGCACGGGGATCGCGCCGTCGACGCCGGGTCGTCCGCTCCCGGGTGCGCAGCCGGGCGCGACCGCCGGCGTGACGCGCCCTGGCGTACCCGGTGTGACGACGCCGCCGACGACGCTCGGCAATCCGCCGTCGACCGGGAGCGCGCCGACGGTGGCCACCGCGCCGGAGCTCCCGCCGATCAACCCGTTCACGCGCTCGCGCTATCGCGGCGTGGGCGGCTTCCGGCGCGCCGACTCGCTCGACGTGGGCGTGGCGGGCCGTGACACGAACGCGGTGACGGTGGCGCAGATGCTCGACAGCGCCGACTTCGCGCTTCCCGACCCCACGCGCTTCCGCGACGTGCCGTACAAGGTGCGCTACGAGGCCGACTACGTGGCGCGCCCGACGATCGGCTACGCGCAGGACAACTTCGGGCAGGGGCTCTTCGGCGGCACGACGATCGTCATGAGCGACCTGCTCGGCAACAACCGCCTCGCGTTCAGCGGCGCGGTGAACGGACGCATCCAGGACGCGTTCCTCTTCGCGAGCTACACGAACCTGAGCGGGCGACTCGACTACAACCTCGGCTTCCAGCGCTTCCCGTTCTTCTTCTTCAGCGGCTCGTCGGCGGCCAACGTGCCGGGCAATCCCGGCCTGTTCGAGCAGACCACGCGGCTGCGACGGCTGGTGCAGACGTCGGGGTCGTGGACGGCGCTCTTCCCGCGCAACCGCTTCGACCGGTTCGAGTTCGGGCTCAACCTGAACAACCTCACGCAGTCGGAGCTGCTCGTCACGCAGCTCGTCGACCAGACCGGTTTCCCGCTCAGCCAGTCGGGCGTCCGCGAGGAGCAGCTCGCGAACCTCACCTTCTTCGAGCCGACCGTCGCCTTCGTGAGCGATAACACGCTCTTCGGGTACACGGCGCCGATCAGCGGGCGTCGCATGCGCTTCAGTGTCGATCCCGCACTCGGCAGCCGGACCTGGATGGGCTACACCGCCGACTACCGCCGCTACGATCCGCTCGTCTTCAACTTCCTCACGATCGCCACGCGCTTCACCGGCAACTTCCGCGTCGGGAAGGACGAGGCGTTCTGGCCGCAGTACATCGGCAACCCGAACGGGATCATGTGGGTGCGCGGCTACGATCGCGCCAACGGCTTCACCTTCGGCTGCAACCCGCAGATCACCGGCGGCCTGGGATGCAGCAACGCCGAGCTGCTCGGGAGCCGCGCGTTCGTGGGGAGCGCGGAGCTCCGCTTCCCGCTCATCCGGCGCTTCGACCTCGGCCTCGTGCCGGTGCAGCTCCCGCCGATCGACGGCGGCCTCTTCTTCGACGTGGGCGGGGCCTGGCAGTCGGGGCAGGACTTCAACCTGCGGGCGCCCGTGCGTGACGGGTCCGGCAACATCGTGCCGTACGACATCGACCAGACGCGCTACCTGCTCCGGTCGTGGGGCTTCTCGGTCCGCGTGAACCTCTTCAACTTCGCGCTCCTGCGCTGGGACTACGCGACGCCGCTCGATCGCCCGATCCGGCGCGGCTTCTGGACCTGGTCGATCGGTCCGTCGTTCTGACGCTCTCCGGCAGGACGTCCGGGGGCACGAGCGCACGACGCTCGTGCCCCCGCGGCGTTCTCGGGGCCGGCGGTGGCGGCTAGGTTTGCCGGGTGCGCACCCCGACCATCGCCCTCGCCCTCCTCGCGGGGCTCGCCGCCTGCGGCGAGGCCCCGGCCTCGGACCCGGCGGCGGGCGTCGCGCGGCCGATCGGTGGCCCCGAGGCGATCGTGGTGCGCGTGGCGGCAGGGGGTGGGCCGGTGCGCGCCTACCGCTACCCGACGCTCGACGCGCCCATCTGGGCCTCGCGCGCGCCGCTCCCGGCGGGCGTGACGCAGCTCGGCTTCGACGCCGACAACGGGACGCTGCTGGTCCTCGACCGCTCGCGTCGCCCGTGGCGGGTGACCCTCGGCATGGGGACGGTGAGCCTCGCGGGCGACGTGCCGCTCACCTTCGCGCACCAGACCGACGGCACCGACGTGGTCGGCGTCGCCGACGGCACGCTGCTGCGCTTCACGACCACCGACGTGGAGCCGTGGCGCGCACG
>JALOPO010000495.1 GCA_025453855.1 Gemmatimonadaceae bacterium | reverse complement strand
GCCCGAGTTCTACAAGCTCTCGCTCGGCATCCCGCTGCCGTGAACGATGCCGACCGCCGCTGTCACCAGCGGCGGTCGGCGCCGAGCGTGGCGAGCGCCGTGCCGGCGCGCGCGCCGTTGGAGGCATGGGTCAATCACGGGCGAGCCAGAGCGGCACGTGCGAATCGCTCAGAACGGCGATCGAGTCGGTCGGTTTAGCCGCAGCGGATTCTCGGGCTCTCAGCCCCGACCTTCCCAGCGCGCGAGCTCGCGTCGAGGCGCCCCAGGCCGCGCAGGCGGCCGAAGGTGCGACCCGGCGCAGGCGCCACGGGGACGAGACGTGCCACCGGCTCGCCATCGCGGGTGATCACGATGTCCTCCCCCGCCTCGGCACGCTCGATCAGCTTCGACAGCGTCGTCTTGGCGGTGTGGACGCCGACGTAGGTCGCCACCGGCTCCTCCTCAGCTCGCAGTGGTCCGTTGACGCAGCCTACGGCGTGTGGATGGCCTGGGCAACCGACGGGCTCCATGCGGCGCAGCACGCCCGCGCGCCACCGATCGCTCCCGTTGTAGAGCATCGCGAACGCCAGCAGCTCGCCGTTGCGCGCCGTCACGTAGCCGGCGAGGGCGACGATGTCGTTCGTCGTCCCCGTCTTGGCGTGCAGGTTGGCCTGCGCCGCGGTCCCCAGCAGCCGCGTGCGCAGCGTCCCGCTCTCGCCGGCCAGCGGGAGCGACGCATGCCAGAGCGTGCGATGGCGCCCGCGATCCATGAAGGCGAGCGTCTGCACCAGCGCGCGGGCCGAGACGCGATCGAGCGTGGAGAGGCCGCTGCCGTCACGCACCCAGAGCTGCGACGGCGACACGCCGGCGCCCCTGCCGAGCAGCTCGCGCAGCTGCCGCTCGGCCGCGGCCGCGGTGCCGACGCCCGTGCGCTCCCGCCCGCGCGTCGCCGCGCGCAGCAGGTGCTCGGCGATCGGGTTCACCGACTCGCGGTTCATCACCGTGACCAGCGTCTCCACCGGCTGGCTCTCGATCGCGGCCAGCGGCGATGCATCGCCCGGCGCGGGCGCCACCGCCCACGCCCCGCTCACCTCGACGCCCGCGCGCTGCAGCGCGGCCACGAAAGCGCCGGTGGTGAAGGCGGACGGGTCGGGGATGATCAGCCCGTAGCTGCGCTGCCCCGCGTTCGCGCCGATCGTCCCGCGCACCGTGACGCCGGCACCGCTGCGCACCGCGCGGATCGACGCGCCACCACCGCGCACCACGCGCACGCTGGCCGCGATCGGCATCGCCACGCTCGCCGGCTCGAGCGTCACCACCGCACGCCCGCCCTCGGGGCGCACCGTCACCCAGACGATCCCCTCGTTCACGCTCAGCGCGCTCACCTTCCCCGCGTACGAATCGTCGAGGATGCGCGGCAGCCACCCCTCGGGGGTGGGGCGCGCCTCGAAGGCGCTCGCGTCGCCGATGATGCGCCCGGTCACGCGACGCACACCGCGACGCACCACCGCCTGCGCGAGCGAATCCATCGCCGCGTCGGGCCTGGGGCCGAGGAAGCGTGTCGAGAAGCTCGGGTCGCCGTCGCCGCGCAGGATCAGGTCGCCCTGCACCACGCCTTCGTCGATGCGCCCGGTGTGCAGGATCTCGGTGCGGAAGCGGTGCTGCGGGCCAAGCTTCTCGAGCGCGAGCGCGGCCGTGAGGAGCTTCATCGTGCTCGCCGGCATGTGCGGCTGGTCGGCGTCCATCGCCAGCAGCGTGTCGCCGCTCGAGAGCGAGACGACCATCGCGCTCCACGTGCCGGTGCGCGCGCCGGTCGTGATCATCGACGCGAGGTCGGCGCGCAGCTGCGCCACGCCGATGGGCATCGTGGCCACGGGGAGCGGGATCGCCGGTGCGCGCGGCGCGACCGCACGCACGGGGCGCACCACGCCGCGGCGCCCGCGACGCGGCGGCTGCTCGGCCGCCGCGCGACGGCGCGACGACGTGGCGGCGCGACGCGTGCTCGTCGTCCCCTTCGCGCCCTGCGCCTTCGGTCGGGCCGCCGCCTTCGACGTCGTGGCGCGCTTCGCGGTGGTCGCGCGGCGCGCTGCAGTCGCGCCCTTCTTCGCGGTGCGCCCCTGCGCCGGGAGCGCCGTGGGCGCGGCCGCCGTGGTGACCAGCGCGCCGGCGACGATGGTGCCGGCGGCGAGCGCCATCGGCGCGATCGCGGTCACGGTGGTCGCGGTCGCCGACGTCGCGGCGGTCGCGAGCGCCGCGGTCGGCAGGAGGCCGGCGAGGCAGGCGCCGATCGTGGTCGCCAGCGCACTGACGCGCAGGGCGAGGAACCGTGGCGCGCGCTGCATCGCGCGCGTCGCGTCGAGTGAACTCACGCCGTCACACCTTCGGTTGTCAGACCTTGAGCACGATGCCGCGCCGCCAGAGCGCGCGCAGGATGAGGTACCAGACGCCCACGAACGCCAGCGCATACGCGAGCGACGCGACACGCGGCGGGAGCCAGGGCGTGAACACGGTGTCGTACACCGCGGCGCCGAGCGGGCGCGGACCGTCCGCGCCGGGCACCGTGAGTATCGACACGAGCAGGCGCGCCATCACGCCCGACCCAACGAACGCGACCAGCGGGTTGGTGCCGTAGACCTGGAAGAAGTGCACCCCCGGTCGCCAGCCGCGCACGTCGATGAGCCACATGCAGGTGGCGAGCGTCACCGCCGCCATCCCGCCCGTGAACAGCACGTAGCTCGACGTCCAGAGGTTCTTGTTGATCGGGAACCCCCAGTGCCAGACGAGCCCCGCCACCATCAGCAACGCGCCGGCCGCGAAGAG
>JALOPO010000048.1 GCA_025453855.1 Gemmatimonadaceae bacterium | reverse complement strand
CGACCGAGCGGTCGTCGCCCGCCAGCGGCTCAGCTCCTCACCACGCCCCCGTCCACGGATCGCGCGGGGGTTGCAACGATCCGGAGATCGCCGGCCCATGCCGCATCCGAACTCCTTCGGCGCCCGCTCGACGCTCGACGTCGGCGGGACGCGCTACACCATCTTCGCCCTCGACAGCCTGGCCGGCGTGCCCGGCTCGCGCGTGCCGACGCTCCCGGTGTCGCTCCGCGTGCTGCTCGAGAACCTCCTCCGCATGGAGGACGGCGCCTTCGTGAAGCGCGACGACATCGTCGCGCTCGCCACGTGGGACGTGACGGCGAAGGTGGAGCGCGACATCAGCTTCATGCCCGCGCGCGTGCTGCTGCAGGACTTCACCGGCGTGCCGTGCGTCGTCGACCTCGCCGCGATGCGCGACGCGCTCGTCGCCCTCGGAGGCGACCCGACGCGCATCAACCCGCTGCAGCCGGTCGACCTCGTGATCGACCACTCGGTGCAGGTCGACGAGTTCGGCACCGCCGACGCGTTCTTCAGGAACGTCGCGCTCGAGTTCGACCGCAACAAGGAGCGCTACCAGTTCCTGCGCTGGGGGCAGGGCGCCTTCCGCAACTTCCGCGTCGTGCCGCCGGGCACCGGCATCTGCCACCAGGTGAACCTCGAGTACCTCGGCCAGGCGGTCTTCACCGGCACCGCGGAGGATGGCTCGCCGGCCGCGTACTTCGACTCGCTGGTCGGCACCGACAGCCACACCACGATGATCAACGGCCTCGGCGTCTTCGGCTGGGGGGTGGGCGGGATCGAGGCCGAGGCGGCGATGCTGGGCCAGCCGCTCTCGATGCTCATCCCCGAGGTGATCGGCTTCAAGCTCTCCGGCAAGCTCCCCGCGGGCGCGACGGCGACCGATCTCGTGCTGACCGTCACCGAGATGCTCCGGAAGAAGAAGGTCGTCGGCAAGTTCGTCGAATTCTACGGCGCGGGCCTGAGCAACCTCTCGCTCGCCGATCGCGCGACGATCGCCAACATGGCGCCCGAGTACGGCGCGACCATGGGCTTCTTCCCCGTCGACGCCGAGACGCTCGAGTACCTGCGCCTCTCGGGGCGGAGCGAGCAGCAGATCGCGCTCGTCGAGGCGTACGCGAAGCGGCAGGGCGTCTTCCGCACCGACGAGACGCCCGACCCGGTCTTCACCGACACGCTCGCGCTCGACCTCGCGACGATCGAGCCCTCGCTGGCCGGGCCGCGTCGCCCGCAGGATCGCATCCCGCTCTCGCAGAGCAAGGCGAACTACGAGACGAACCTCGTCGAGACGCGCGCGCGCCTCGATGCCGCCACCACCGGGGCGAGTGGCGGCGGCACCGCCGTGCTGGCCGCGCCGGTCGTGCCGAAGGTGCAGGTCGACTACGCGGGCGAGACGTTCGACCTCACCGATGGCGCGGTGGTGATCGCTGCCATCACGAGCTGCACGAACACCAGCAACCCGAGCGTGATGCTGGCCGCCGGGATGCTCGCGCGGAACGCCGTCGCCAGGGGGCTCCGGACGAAGCCGTGGGTGAAGACGTCGCTCGCGCCGGGCTCCAAGGTCGTCACCGAGTACTTCGCGAAGGCCGGCGTGCAGCCGGCGCTCGACGCGCTCGGCTTCAACATCGTCGGCTACGGCTGCACCACCTGCATCGGCAACTCGGGGCCGTTGCCGGAGCCGATCAGCAAGGCGGTCGACGACGGCAAGCTGGTCGTCACCGCGGTGCTCAGCGGCAACCGCAACTTCGAGGGGCGCGTGAATCCGCAGACGCGCTTCAACTACCTCGCCTCGCCGCCGCTGGTGGTCGCCTACGCGCTCGCCGGCCGCATGGACATCGACCTCGCCACCGAACCGCTCGGCATCGGCGACCACGGCCCGGTCTTCCTCAAGGACATCTGGCCGACGAGCGCCGACGTCGAGGCCGAGGTGCTGCGGAGCGTCAAGCGCGAGCAGTTCGAGCGGGAGTACGCGAGCGTCTTCGAGGGCGACGCGGCGTGGCGCGCGCTCCCCACGCCCACCGGGCAGACGTACACGTGGGACGCCGAGAGCACCTACGTCGCGCTCCCGCCCTACTTCGACGGGATGACGCTCACCCCGCCGGGGATCGCACCGATCACCGGCGCGCGCGTGCTCGGCATGTTCGGCGACAGCATCACCACCGACCACATCTCGCCGGCGGGCAACATCGCCGCCGCGAGCCCGGCCGGGCAGTACCTGCAGTCGCGCGGCGTGGAGCGGAAGGACTTCAACTCGTACGGCGCGCGGCGCGGCCACCACGAGGTGATGGTGCGCGGCACCTTCGCCAACATCCGGCTGCGCAACGAGCTGCTGGGCGGCAAGGAAGGGTGGTGGACGACGACCACGCCCGGCGGCGAGCCGGCCACGATCTTCGATGTCGCGATGCAGTGGCAGGGCGAGGGGCGCGCGATGCTCGTCATCGCGGGCAAGGAGTACGGCACCGGCTCGAGCCGCGACTGGGCGGCCAAGGGGACGCGCCTGCTCGGGGTGCGCGGCGTGATCGCCGAGTCGTTCGAGCGCATCCACCGCTCGAACCTGGTGGGGATGGGCGTGCTCCCGATGGAGTTCGTCGACGGGCAGACGCGCCAGTCGCTCGGCCTCACCGGCTTCGAGGTGTACGACATCGACGGCGTGGGTGACGGACTCGCGCCGCGGCAGCTCCTCACGGTCACCGCCACCGGGAGCGACGGGAGCGCACGCAGCTTCCAGGTGCGGGCCCGCATCGACACGCCCGAGGAGCTGCAGTACTTCCGCAACGGCGGGATCCTCCCGTACGTGCTGCGGAACCTCGCCCGTCGCTGAGCGTTCCAGAGAGCGGCCGGGCACCGTTCCGTGTGCGGGGCGGTGCCCGGTCCCCGTTTCGTCCACTGCAGGCGCCCCACCGGCGCCGGAGGCTCCAGATGAAGGTGATGCGTCTCGTCGCGGCGATGGTCGTCGCACTCCCCTCGCTCGCGATCGCGCAGGCGACCGCGCCCGCCGGCCACACGATGTCGGGCGGCGATCATGCCGCGCACATGGCCAAGGGACAGCCGGCGAACGGGCCCGACGTGGGGCAGCCGGCGCCGGACTTCACGATCAGCGTGATCGGGCAGGCCGGTGCCGCCAAGTCGGTGAAGCTCGCCGACTTCCGCGGACAGACGGTCGTCCTCGCCTTCTTCCCGCGCGTGCGCACCAGCGGCTGCACGACGCAGATGCAGAGCTACCGCGACAAGTACCGGGAGCTCTTCGCGGCCGGCAACAAGGTGACGCTGCTCGCGATCAGCACCGACCCGAGCGAGGCGCAGCAGGCGTGGGCGAAGGACGAGAACTTCCCCATGTGGTTCGGCAGCGATGCCGACGGCACGGTGGGCGCGATGTACGGCGCCTACGACGCGGCCGCGAAGTACGACAAGCGCTACCTCTACGTGATCGGTCCCGACGGCAAGGTGACGTACACGGCCAAGCCGTTCCGGCAGATGGTGGAGACCGCGTACTCGGAGCTCGGCGACGCGGTGGCGAAGGCGCGCGGGGCGAAGTGAGGCACCGGGGGCGTCAGTCGAGCGTGGCCAGCCACGCGTCCATCTGGCGCACCTCGTTGGTCGCGTCGAGCGCGTCGTAGCCGGCACGCGCCGTCTCGCCGGCGCGGCGCGCCGCCGCGCGGTCGCCGCGCCGGCGCGCCACTTCGGCCATGGTGCGGTGCACCTCGGCCTCCTGCATGGCGTGCCCGCCGGCGCGCGCGAGTGCGAGCGCGGCGTCGAGCGCGGCATCGGCCCCCTCGCGCTGCCCCAGCCGGTCCCGCGCGTCGCCGACGACGCGCTGCGCATCCGCCGCCAGCTTGCGGTCGTGCAGCGCCTCGAAGACACGCAGCGCGCGGTCGGCGCTCGCGAGCGCCCACGCGGGCTCGCCGCGCAGCAGCGCGACCTCCGCGCGCCCGACCAGCGCCATGGCCACCAGGCGCCCGTCGCCGACGTCGCGCGCGTGCTCGACCGCACGCCGCTCCGCATCGTCGGCCGCCGTCACGTCGCCTCGCGCGCGGAGCGAGATGCCGATGTTGTGCCAGCACTCGGCGAGCCCGCGCACGTTGCCGATGCGCTGGTAGGCCGCGATCGCGCGCCGGTAGCACGACAGCGCGCGTTCGGTGTCCCCGGTGAAGTAGGCGATCGCCCCGAGGTTGTTCGTCGCGCGTGCCACCAGGAGCGCGTCGCCCTCGTGCTCGGCCAGCACGAGCGCATCCTCGAACGCCTCCGCCGCCTCGCGCAGGTCGCCGAGCGCGAAGGCCGCTGCGCCGAGCAGGTTGGTGACCGTGCGCTGCGTGGCGCCGTCGCCCGAGCGCCGCAGCGCGGGGCGTGCGAGCGCGAGCGCGGCACGGGCCGTGCGTGGATCGCCGGTGCGCAGGCGCGCCTCGCCGAGGAGCGCCGCGCGATGCGGCGTCGCCACGCCGTCGTCGGCGCCGTCGAGGATCGACCGCACCTCGGTCCACGCGCCCACGGCGGCGCGCGCGCGCGCCGCCGTGAGGAGCGGATCGGGATCGAGGTACGGGTGCGACGTCATCGGGCGCGGCGCTCAGTAGGCGATCGCGTGGTTCGTGAAGCCGAAGATGTCGGCCTCGACCTCCTCGTCGTCGATGTCGAGCAGCGACGAGAGCCGCTGCCACGGCGCACCGAGCGCCTCCTGGCGCCAGATCGCGAACTGCCGGCGCGCGAGGTCGTCGTTGGTGTCGACGCGCCCGTCGCGGTTCACGTCGTCGTCGCACTCGCCGTACTCGATCTCGAGCTCCGCCGGGTCGCGCGTGGAGAAGCGCAGCCCCGACGGCTGGAACTCGAAGATGAGCCGCGACAGGTCGACGATCCGGATCGTGATGCGCACCGAGTCGCCACGCTGGAAGGCGCGACCATCGGGATAGGTGAGGAGGCTGTTGCTCCCGACCTTGAAGTTGAGCAGCTCGAGCGAGTCGGTGCGGCCGGCGCGGGGACGGAGGTAGATGCTCCCCTCGCGATCCTGCCCCCGCACCGCCCAGAAGGAGACGCTGGTGTTCGACGCCGGCGGCGCGTCGGCGGCGAGGCGCAGGAAGGTGAGCTGCGCCTGGGGGACCTCGGGGCCGGGGGCGGGCGGCTCGGTCGTGCTGCCGTCATCGCTGCAGGCCGCGATCGCGAGACCGAGGAGCGTGGCGGCGATCACACTGCGGAAGAGGGGCGTCATGCGTCAGTCATCCTCGTAGGGAACGGTGGCGCCATCGGCGGCCGGTTCGAGCAGGCGCTGGAGGCGGGGCCGGCTGATGCCGAGGCGCCGCGCCGTCTCGCTCTTGTTGCCGCCGCAGCGGGCCAGCATCGCCTGCGCGGCGGCGGGGATCAGGTCGTGCAACGGGGCCGGCCACGGGAGCTCACCCCCGGTCCCCGACGCGCGCGACGCGGGACCGTCCACGTCCGCCGCGTCGATGCGCGCGCCGTCGGCCAGCAGGAGCGCACGCTCCATCGCGTTGCGCAGCTCGCGCACGTTGCCGGCCCAGCCGCGCATGCGCAGCGCCTGCTCCGCCGCCGGCGTGAGCGTCGGCACGGGCATCTCGTATTCCTCGGCGAGGCGGCGCAGGAAGCTCCGCGCGAGCAGCAGCACGTCGTCGCCGCGCTCGCGGAGCGGGGGGAGCTCCACCTGCACCACGTTCAGCCGGTACCAGAGATCCTCACGGAACTCGCCGCGCGCGACCGCGGCCGCCAGGTCGACGTGGGTCGCCGCCACCAGCCGCACGTCGAACGGCGTCGCACGCTGCGCACCGAGCCGCCGCACCGTGCGCGTCTCGAGCACGCGCAGCAGCTTGCCCTGCAGCGCGAGCGGGAGGTGGCCGATCTCGTCGAGGAAGAGCGTGCCGCCGTCGGCGGTCTCGAAGAGCCCCGGCTTGGCGGTGCGGGCGTCGGTGAAGGCGCCCGCCTCGTGGCCGAACAGTTCGCTCTCGAGGAGCGTCTCGGGAATCGCCGTGCAGTTCACGTCGACGAAGGGCGCCGCCGCCCGCGGGCCGCCGTAGTGCAGCGCCCGCGCCACGAGCTCCTTGCCGGTTCCGGTCTCGCCGGTGATCAGCACCGTCGCGTTGCCGCGCGGGAGGATGCGCGCGACCCGCTCGAGCGCCGCCATGAGCGCCGGGCTCTCGCCGGCGATCTCCGCGAAGGCGTAGCGCAACCCCTCGCGCGTGGCGAACGCGGCGCCGCTGCGACGGCCGCCAAGCCGGTGGGCGCAGGCCGCGAGCCAGGTGCGCAGGATCGCGAGGTCGCCGGGAAGCGCGAGATACTCGGTCGCGCCGGCGCGCATCGCCATCACGGCGAGCCGATGGTCGGCGGCGGCGCCCACGAGCGCCCATTCACCGCCGAGCCGTCGCAAGGCGAGGCGCTCGGCCACCGCATCCTCGGCCCCGCCGGCGGCCACGATCCCGATCGCCTCGCCCGACAGCGCGCGCTCGAAGGCCGCGAGTCCGTCGGCATCGTCGGCGAGCCGCAGGAGGTCGAACCCCGCGTCGGCCGCGAGATCGTCCCACGCCGCAGTGAAGGAGTCGGTGCAGAGCAGCACGGCGAGGGTCGGCATCGTGCGGGAAAGATGCGCCACCATGGAAGTCATCGCGGCGCACCCGTCCCGCATGGGGTCAGTCGTCCGACCCGCGGCCACGCCCACGACCGCGGCCACGACCGCGCCCGGAGTCGTCGTCGCCATCGCGATCACGATCGCCGTAGGCGCTGAGCGCACGATCGATGTTCGCCTCGAGCAGCGCCTGGTTGGCGGGCGTGGGCGCGATCAGGCGCCCCGCCGCGGTGCGGAACCAGGCCCCGAGATCGATGTCGAGCGTGACGTTGTCGTTGACGCCGTTCTCGATGCGCAACGCGGGGTCGAACTCGAACTCGAACTCCCGCTTCACGCGCGAGGTCCACGTGAACGGCTGCCCGCGCCAGCGCCCCTCGATCCGCATGGCGGTGTTCCGGAAGCCGGGATTCGCCGCCAGGAAGTCGCGCTCGGCCTGCGTCTCGCCTTCCACGTCGTCGATCTCGAGCTCGAGTTCGTCGTAGTCGCCGGCGGGGACACGCACCCCCACCTGCAGCGCCGGCGCGCTGCCGAGAGGGACGTCGACGAGGCGCGGCCCGACATCGAGCTTCGAGCAGTCGTCGTCGTCGCCACGGCCACGTCCGCGCGACACGCCCGTGCTGTCGTCGTCGCAGCCGCTGCTCCCGGCGCGTTCGAGCTCGATCTCCTCGAAGACGACCTGCACGCGGGTGATCACCAACGTGTCGGCGGTGCCATCGGTGAGCATCACCGACGTCGGGTCGTTGACCTGCGCCGCGATCCCGGGCGTCACCGCGGTCGCGCCGGTCGAGGCGACGGAGAACGAGACCGGCGCGCTGCCGGCAGCGGGCCCGGTGCCGTCACCATCGCTGCACGCGACGAGGCCAAGGGCGGTGGTGACAACGAGCGCCGGGGGGAGGAGCCGGATGGCCCGGATGCTGAACATGATGGACTCCGGACGGAGTGAGCCGAGGTGCGGGGGATGCGGCGCCCGATCGCCGGCGCCGTCGGAGCCCTGCAGGGCAGGGTGCGGACCAGTCGGCGCGGTCCCCGGCGCGCGCATGCAAGTCGTTCCGGTTCTTGGTCTTGGCGTTCAGCGTGCGACGCCGCGGCACCGATCGCCTCCGTAACGCGGCATGCCACCCTGCATCGTGCCGTTACAGGATGGGGCACCGGCTATCGTCCACCCGATGCCCGTCACCTCCGACCCGCGCACGCTCCTCGAGCGGCTCTATCGCGGCGCCGTCCGCGCCGCCCGCCCCGATGTCGCGCTCCGCGCGGCGCTCGATCGCGCGTCGCGCCCGGTGCACCAGCGCGTGCACTGCCTGGCCATCGGCAAGGCGGCACCGGCGATGGCGCGCGCGACGCTCGAGTGGCGGGCCGCGTCGGCGCTGCACGGGGTGGTCGGGGGCGTCTGCGTCGCCGCGGTGGCGCCGCACGAGCCGGCGACGCTCGCACCGCTCGAGCTCCACGTGGGCGACCACCCCGTCCCCGCCGCCGCCAGCCTTGCCGCGGCCGCGCGACTCGGCCACTACATCGAGACGCAGGTGCACGGGGGCGACCACGTGATCGTCTGCCTGTCCGGCGGGACGTCGTCGCTGATCGCCGCACCGCTCCCCGGCCTCGCGCCCGACGACATCACGGCGCTCGGGCATGCGCTGCTGCACGCGGGGCTCCCCATCGACGCGATCAACCGCGTGCGCCGCCGCGTGCATCGCTGGGGCGGCGGGCGCCTGGCGACGGCGATCGGCGCGCGCGCCGCGAGTGCGAGCACGTACCTCGTGAGCGACGTGCTCGGCGACACGCTCCCGTCGATCGGCTCCGGCCCCTGCACCGCCGACCCGGTGCCACGCCACGAGGTGCTCGCGCTCCTCGAACGCATCAGCGGTGCGCCCGCGCGCGTCCGCGCGTGGGTGGTCGCCGATCGCGACGATGCGCGCATGCCGGCCAGCGACGATCCGCGCGCGCGGCACGTGACGCAGGAGATCATCGCCAGCAGCGGCACGCTGGCCGGCGCCGCGCAGGGCGAGGCGACGCGCGTGGGGCTGCACGTCGACATGAGCGTGGCCCGGATCACGGGCGACGCGCACGAGGCAGGACGCGGCTTCGCGACTGCGCTGCTCGCCGCGCGCGAGCGACGCGAGAGGCGCGGGACACGCGCGGCGCCGCTGCTGCGCGTGGCGGTGGGCGAGCCGGTGGTGCACGTCACCGACTGCTGCGCGTGGCGGTGGGCGAGCCGGTGGTGCACGTCACCGATCCGTCGCGTGCGCTCGGTGGTCGCATGCAGGCCTTCGCGCTGGCGGCGGCCGAGCTGCTGCACGACGCCGGCGACGCGGCGGCGGGGCTGCACCTGCTCTGCGCCGGGAGCGACGGGCGCGACGGGCCCACCGATGCCGCCGGCGCGATCGTCGATCGGCACACGTGGGGGCGCATCCGCGCGGCGGGGCATGCGCCCGAGCGCGCGCTCGCGGAGCAGCGCAGCTACGTGGCGCTCGACGCGGTGGATGCGACCATCCGGGCGTTCGATTCGGGGACCAACGTGAACGACCTGGTGCTGGGGCTGGATCTCGGCGGATGAGCACGAGGCGCAGGCATGGCCTCGCTCGTGTCGGGCATCAGGCGCGATCGCGCTCCCGCTGCATCCGCTCCAGTCGCGCGTCGACCACCGGCGGCGACAGCTCGTCGTGCACCGCCATCTCCATCGCGAGGCGGATCTCGGGCGGGAGCGCGGTGAGGTCGCCGCTGTCGCCGAACTGCTGGCGCATGAGCACGGGGCGCAGGTGACGCGCCAGGTGCGGCAGGTAGTCGGCCGGCCGCGCGACGTCCTCCATCGCGCGCACCGCGGCCTGCACGCGGCGCTCCGGCGCTCCGGCGTGATTCACGCGCGGGAGGAGGCGGCGGAGCGCGGTGAGCGCCGCCGGTCCGGTGATCGTCACCGGCACGGTCGGTTCGAGCCCGGTCTCGGCCATGGCGTGGGCCCATGCCACGCCGGGCGTGCGGCGACGCGACCGCGTCTCGAGGCGAATGGCCCATCCGTCGCGCTGCGACGGTGCGGCGACGAAGCGGTAACTCGTGTTCTTCGCCGGCTGCACCCACAGGCCGTCGTCGTCCTGCACGGGCACGAGGTGCGATGCCACGCCCGCCACACCGCCCGAGGCGGCGAGCGCGGTGCCGCCGATCAGGAGCGTCTGCCAGAGGGCGACGATCGCGCCGCTGGCGAGCAGCGCGCTCCCCGCCGCCGC
>JALOPO010000494.1 GCA_025453855.1 Gemmatimonadaceae bacterium | reverse complement strand
TCGGTGGCACGCGTCTTCACGACATCCACCCCGCGATCGAGGTTGATGCGCACCACGCCGCGCAGCTGCTCCGGCGTGAGCACCGCGCCCGCGTACTCGGCCAGCCGCGGATCGGCGAGCGCCGTCTCGCCGAGGTACGGCGTGACGAAGACGCCGGCCGCGAGCATCTCCGGGCCCATGAGCACGCCGCGGCGCACGAGCGCGCGCAACCCGACGTCCTCGTAGTGCGGCGTGCTCGCGCTGCGCACCGTCGTCACGCCCGACTCGAGCGCGCGCTTCATCGCCGCCAGCGTGGCGATGTGCGTGTGCGCATCGATCAGCCCGGGGAGCACCCACCGTCCGGCCACGTCGATCGTGTCGGCGGGGCCGCGCACGGGCTGCACGCCCGCGCCGATGCGCGCGATGCGCCCGCCCTCCACGACGATCGTCACGTCGCGCTGCGGCGCGGCGCCGGTACCGTCGACCAGGTTCGCGCGGACGAGCACCAGCGCGCGCGGTGGTGCGCCCGTCGCCGCCGTGGCCTGTGCCGCGAGCGGTGCCTGGGCGACCGCGAGGGCAAGCATGAGGGCGAGGCGACGTGCGACCGACACGACGTGCGACGGCATGGACGACCTCCGGGGAGTCGAGAGTGGAGCGGCGCCGGCACCGCGCGGACGGCCGATCCGCCCACGGCCGCGAACGCGACCGGTGCCGTCCGCGTAGTGCGCCAACGGTGCACCCGGGCTCGCGGGCGTGCCACCTCACCACGTTCCTCCCCTCGCGCGCCCCGTCATGCGCTTCCCGCGTCTCGTCGTCACGCTCCTCGCTGCTGCCGGCGCGCTCGGCGCGCAGGCCCCTGCCCCGCGCCCGACGCCGGGCGGCGAGCGCCTCTTCTACTACGTGGATGGCGAGGCGAGCTGGCGCAGCCTGGTGGCCAACGCCGATCGCATCGACATCGTCGGCCCGCAGAGCCTCACCGTCGACTCGCTCGGCATCGTCTACGGCACGGTCGATCCCCTGCTCACGCGGCTGGCGAGGGAGAAGCGCATCCGCGTCATGCCGCTGGTCGTGAACGAGGGCTTCCAGCAGGCGCCGCTCCACCGCCTGCTCGCCGACACCGTCGCGCAGCGCCGTGCCATCCGCAGCCTCGTCGCGCTCTGCCGCCAGCACGACTGGTGGGGGATCCAGTTCGACCTCGAGAACATCAGCATCACCGATCGTGATCGCTTCACCGCGTTCTACCGCCGCACCGCCGACGCGCTGCACGCCGAGGGGCGCACGCTGAGCGTGGCGGTGGTCGCGAGCCCGGGCGAGGAGGTGGTCGCCAACGGCTACCATCGCTTCATGCTCGACAGCTGGCGCGGCGCCTTCGACCTGGCGGCACTCGCGGAGGCCGGCGACTTCATCTCGATCATGACCTACGACCAGCACACACGTCGCACGCCCCCCGGGCCGGTGGCCGGCGTGCCGTGGATGCAGGCGATGGTCGAGCATGCACTCCGCCTCGTCCCGCCCGGGAAGCTCTCGCTCGGCATCCCGCTCTACGGGCGGTGGTGGTACGTGCAGGGCGACGCGAGCAGCGCGCTGCGCACGAGCGTCGGACAGCGACCCGTGTCGTGGACGTGGGGAACGCACGTCGTCGAGCGCGCCGGCGGCGCGGTGCAGTGGGATGCGAGCGAGGGGACGAGCTGGGCGCGCATCACCGTCGGTGGCACGTGGGAGTGGCTCTTCCTCGAGGACGTGCGCGCCTTCGACGCCAAGCTGGCGGTGCTCCGTGCCAGGCGGCTGCGCGGCTTCTCGGCGTGGGAGCTGGGATCGGAGGATCCGGCCATCTGGCCGCGGTTGCCGACGCGCTGAGTCGACGATGCGCGTCGCCTTCGCGCCCGCGTGTGCCGCGAGCAGATTGCGGGAGCGCACCACCAGCACGGTGCACCCGTCTCCTGCCCCGCTTCCGATGCCGGCACGCTTCGACCCCATCGACCTCTACGGCTGGTTCGACACCCTCGAGACCGACGAGGACCTCCGCCGCCTCGCGCTGCGCGCCGTGCTCGAGCGCGACATCGCGCCGGTGGCCGATGCGCACTGGGAGCGCGGCACCTTCTACCACGATGCGCTCGCGGGCTTCCATGCGCACGATCCTCCCTCGAGATGGCGCGCGTCGATCCCTCGCTGGCGAGCTACTTCGGCGTGCACGGTGGGCTCTGCTTCGGCTCCATCGCGCTGCTCGGCTCCGACCCGCAGCGCGCCGAGTGGCTGCCCGTGTTGCGACGCTTCGAGCGGATCGGCTGCTTCGGCCTCACCGAACCCGAGGTCGGAAGCGGCGTCGCGCGCGGGCTGACCACCACCTGCCGACGCGACGGCGACCACTGGGTGCTCGACGGCGAGAAGAAGTGGATCGGCAACTCGACCTTCGCCGACGTGGTCGTGACCTGGGCGCGCGACGTCGACGATGGCCAGGTGAAGGGCTTCATCGTCCGCACGTCGACCCCGGGCTACTCGGCGAAGCTCATGACCGGCAAGATCTCGCAGCGCGCGCTGGCCTCCGGGTGGATCACCTACGCCGGATGCCGAGTGCCGGAGGGCGACCGGCTGCCGGGGGCGCGCAGCTTCGCCGACACCGCGCGCGTGTTGGGTGCGGCGCGCGTGGGCGTCGCCTTCCAGGCGGTGGGGTGCGCGATGGGGGCCTACGAGCACGCGCTGCGCTACGCCACCGCACGGCAGCAGTTCGGTCGC
>JALOPO010000493.1 GCA_025453855.1 Gemmatimonadaceae bacterium | reverse complement strand
TGGCGCGACGGGCTCCTCGCCACGATCGACGTCGTGGTGCTGCTCGCGCTGGTGGTCGCGACGCTGGTGGCCTACGCGCGCCACGACCGGCTCGCCGCGGCGCTGCTGGTGCCCTACGCGCTCTGGGTGTCGTTCGCGACGGCGCTCACGATCGCGGTCTGGCAGCGCAACCCGACGCTGCTCTGACGGCCCGCGCGGTGCGGCGCGCCGCCCGCGTCAGACGGTGCAGACGGTCGCCGCCGCCCGCAGCGCCGCGGCCCCGTCGCCGACGGGCATGAACTCGTGCGCGAGCACGCCCGCATAGCCCGCGTCGGCGAGCGCCCGTGCGATCGCCGCGTAGTTGAGCTCCTGCGTCGCGTCGAGTTCGTGGCGCCCCGGCACACCGGCCGTGTGCACGTGCGCGATCCACGGGAGGTGCTCGCGGATCGTCGCGATGACGTTCCCTTCCATCACCTGCATATGGTAGATGTCGTAGAGCAGCCGTACGCGCGGCGACCCCACGCCGCGCGCCACGGCCACGCCGAAGGCGGTGGTGTCGGCCTGGTAGTCGGCGTGGTCGACGCGACTGTTGAGCATCTCGAGGCAGAGCGTCACACCGTGCCGCTCGGCGACCGGCGCGAGGCGCGCGAGTCCCGCGATGCAGTTGGCGACGCCCTCGCGGTCGCTCAGCCCCGCGCGGTTGCCGCTGAACACCACGACGCGCTCGATGCCCGCCGCCGCGACCCGCGGGAGATACGCGCTCCCCTCGGCGACGAGGCGATCGTGCTGGTCGGGGCGGTTGAAGCCGAGGGCGATCGGGTGGAACGAGTTCGCCATCGTGCAGCGCAGCCCGTGGCGCGCCGGCACGCTCCACTCCTCGGGGCCGAGCAGGTCGATGCCCATCAGCCCGGCGTCGGCGGCCATGCGGCAGAGGCGGCCATGCGGCAGAGCGTGTCGATCGGCGTGCGGGCGAAGCACCAGCGCGCGACCGACTGGCGGAGCCGTCCCGGCGCGATCGCGCCGGCGGGCGCCGGGCCCGCGGCCGCGGCGGGCGTCGCGCCGAGCGTCGCCGCGGCGACGGCGGTGCCGAGCGTGCCGAGGGCGCGACGCCGCGAGATCGGGGGGCGGCGCGCGCGGTGAGCGCCATGTAGGTGATGCTCGGGTTCTGGCAGGCGCTGCTCGTCATCGCCGCTCCGTCGGTCACGTAGAGGTTGGGGACGTCCCACGCGCGGTTCCACCGGTCGAGCACGCCGTCCTTGGCGGTGCGCGCCATGCGCGCGCCGCCCATCTCGTGGATGCAGTGGCCCGGCGGGTGGAGCGTGCGGTCGGCGCGGATGTCGGTACAGCCCATCGCGTCGAGCATCGCCATCGCGCTCTCCACAACGTCGCGGTGCATCGCGAGTTCGTTCTCGCGCCAGCGCACCTCGATGCGCGCGGCGGGGATGCCCCACTTGTCACGCACCGCGGGGTCGAGCGTGATCCGGTTGTCGGCGTGCGGGAGCGTCTCTGCTTGAAGTCGGCGCCCCAGCCCGGCATGCCGCCACCGCGTCCCCAGCCGCCGCGCCCCGCGCCGCCCTGCAGGCCGTAGCCGCGCAGGAAGTCCTTGGAGGCCGGGCCGCCGGCGAGGTTGCGGAAGCGCGCGATGTACGTGCCGTTGGGGCGTGCCCCGCGGGTGCGCCGATCGAGCAGCCCCGGCATCGTCCCCGAGGCGCCGCCGCCGAAGTGGTGATCCATGACGTAGCGGCCGAGCGTGCCGCTCGAGTTGGCGAGGCCGTCGGGGTGGCGGAGCGAGCGTGAGTTGAGCAGCAGGCGCACCGACTCGATCGCCGATGCGCAGACGAAGACCACGCGCGCCTCGAAGACGTGCTCCTCCATCGTGCGGGCGTCGATCACGCGCACGCCGCGCGCGCGGCCGGTGGCGGGATCGACCAGCACCTCGGCCGCGACGCTGTGCGGGCGCAGCGTCAGGCGCCCCGTCGCACGCGCGGCGGGGAGCGTGCTGCCGATGCTCGAGAAGTAGGAGTGCGTCACGCACCCCCGCTCGCACGGCCCGCAGTAGTGGCAGGCGGCGCGCCCGCGGTGCGCCCGGGTGAGGATCGCGGCGCGTCCGATGGTGAGCACGCGCGTGCCGCCGAACGCCCGCGCGAGGCGCTCGCGTCCCAGCCGCTCCGCGGCGTTGAGTTCCATCGGCGGGAGGAAGTCGCCGTCGGGGAGCTGCGCGAGCCCCTCGGCCGCCCCGGTCACGCCGATGAAGCGCTCGACGTGCGTGTACCACGGTGCGAGGTCGGCGTAGCGGATCGGCCAGTCGGTGCCGTGGCCGTCGCGCGCGTTGGCCTCGAAATCGAGATCGCTCCAGCGATAGACCTGCCGCCCCCACGTGATCGAGCGCCCGCCGACCTGGCGACCGCGGAACCAGTTGAATCTGGCGTCGGGCGGCGTGGTGTAGGGATTCTCGAGATCGTTCACGAAGAACTTGCGTCCGGTCTCGGAGCAGGCGTAGCAGTCGCGCTGGATCGGCTGCGTGCGCGCCATGTCCTGCCGATCGCCCCAGCCGCGGAACTTCATGTCGTACGCCTGGATGTGCTCGACGTAGTCGCTGCCGTCGGCGGCGATCGGGCCGCCGGCTTCGAGGACGAGCGTCTCGAGGCCGCGTTCGCAGAGTTCCTTGGCCGCCCAGCCGCCGGCGATCCCCGAGCCGACGACGATCGCGTCGAAGCGGCGGCGTTCGCGCGGCTGTCGCGTGCCGAGGGAGACGAAGCCGGTGTGGTCAGCCATGGGCGTGTCCGTGCTGGGCGCCATCGCGCGCCGGGGGGCGCGGGGCGCCGGGGGTGTGCGGCGCGGCGCCGTCGTAGCGGCCGGGCATCACGACCGTCTGCAGCACCGCCTCCTGCACCGGACGGCTGGTGAAGTAGCCGTGCACGACGAGCCCCTTGGTGCGCGCGAAGCCGCGAGCGGCGGGGGCGGTGCGATCGACGGGGCGATCGAGGGCGTCGAGCAGGCGGGCGCGCGCGGCGGCGTCGAGCGCCGGCAGCGGCGCGCCGGCGGTGGCGCGGGCGGCCGCGTCGATCGCATCGAGCTGCGCGAGGTAGGTCGCGCGTGCGGTCGCGTCGTCGTGCTCGGCGACGATCACCGCGATCCAGTCGGTCGTGCCGACGTCGAGCGCGCCCGGCGTGTCGGTGCTGGGGATGATCGCATCGGCCAGTGCATCGAGCGTGGCGCGCTGCGTCGGCGTGAACGGCGACACCGCCGGCGGCACAGCGAGCGCGCGCGCCCACGCGGCGGCCACGTCGGTCGGGAGGAGCGGGAGCGCGGCCGCGGCGGCGGCGGCGCGCAGGAGCGCACGACGGTCCATGCTTGCCCGTGGCTGGAGGAGGGCGACGGCGGGCGGGGTGCCCCGTCGCACCCGCCGGCACGCAACCGTGCTGCACGCCCGGCGGCAAGGGCGTCGACGCGGGCGCGGCCCCGGAAAACCGGACCGCCCGGTCCGGACTCGCGGTGCAGTTCGCGCAGGGCCGTGTCACACGCCCGGCGCCCCCCTTGTCCGGAAGCGGTGCCTCGGGAATATCCTTAAGGGCACCGAAAATCGTCGACCTCGTGGTGTCGTTTTCCTCGCTCCCCCGATGAATCGCACCTGACGAGCTGCTCGCCGATCCGGCGATCGCGGCGCGTCTGGTGCAGGCGATCCGCACCGCGCTGCTCTTCGTGGCGCCGTCGGGCGAGGTGCGCGCGGCGAACCGTGCGTTCCATGTGCTCTTCGGCACGGTCCCCGATGCGGTGCTCGGGCACGACTGGCGGTCGCTCGCCGACGGCGGGCTGACGCGCGGGCCGCTCGGCGCACGCATCGCCGCGCTGCTCGCGGCGCCGGACGGCGTGTTCGAGGGGGAGGAGGCGGTGCTCGCGCTGCCGCAGCGCGGCGAGCGGTGGGTGCTCGTCGACGGCGTCGACGCACCGGCGGAGCGCGGGGGCGAGCGGCTGGTGCTGCTCGTGTTCGAGGACGTGACCGAGGTGCGCGCGGTGCGGGTCGCCGCCGAGGCGTGGCGCACGGAGCTCGAGCGCTCGAATCGCGAGCTGGAGCAGTTCGCGAGCGTCGCCGCGCACGACCTGCAGGAGCCGGTGCGCAAGATCCTCGCGTTCGGCGAGCG
>JALOPO010000492.1 GCA_025453855.1 Gemmatimonadaceae bacterium | reverse complement strand
CTCGGCCACGCCTGGAGCGGCGGCGACCCGAGCGGCTCGTGGACCGACCCCGCCGCGCCCGACATCGTCCCGCCGCTCCTCGACTGGCTCGCGGCGCACCCGCGCGAGCGCGCGCCGTGACCGACTGGATCGCCGCATACGACCCCATCGCCTGGTGGGCGCGGCTCGATCCCGCGCGCATCGCGCTCGTCGACGACGCGCGCGACGTACCGCACTCGTACGCCGCGCTGGATGCCATGGCCGATGCCTGGCACGCGCATCTCGCGCGCCTCGGCGTGACGGCCGGCGATCGCGTCGCCGTGCTCGCGGGCAACCGCGTGGAGCACGTCACGCTCCTCATCGCCTGCTGGCGCGCCGGGGCGATGCTCGTCCCGCTCAACTGGCGCCTCGCAGCCGCGGAGCTCGGCCCGGTGCTCGCCAACGCGACGCCGCGCGTGCTCGCCGGCGAGGGACGCTTCCGCGCGCTCGCCGAGAGTGCGTGCGCGTCGGCCGGCATCGCCCCGCACTGGCACGACCTCGACGCCGATGCGGTGCCCGTCGTCACCAACGCATCGCCACCGCCGCGCGCCACGGTCGACGACGATGCGGGCTACCTCGTGCTCTACACGTCGGGGAGCACCGGCACCCCCAAGGGCGTGGTGCTCCCGCGTCGGCAGTGGCTCGCGAACGCGGTCGCCACCATCGCCGGCTGGCAGCTCGCGGCGAGCGATGTCGCGCCCGTGACCA
This sequence comes from Gemmatimonadaceae bacterium, assembly GCA_025453855.1. Lineage (GTDB taxonomy): Bacteria > Gemmatimonadota > Gemmatimonadetes > Gemmatimonadales > Gemmatimonadaceae > JALOPO01. The sequence goes on along the minus strand of JALOPO010000492.1, from coordinate 3,828 downwards.
CGCCGCTCTTCCACACCGGCGGGTGGCACGTCGTCGCCACGCCGCTCTGGCACGCCGGCGGTCGCGTGATCCTCTTCGACGGCTGGAATGCCGCGCAGCTGCCCGACGCGCTCGCGCGGCACCGCTGCACGATCGCCTTCGGCGTCCCGACGCAGCTGCAGCTCCTGCTCGAACAGCCGAGCTGGGGATGCCCCCTCCCCGACCTGCGCCTCCTGCTCTCCGGTGGTGCGCCGTGTCCCGATCCGGTGATCGCGCGCCTCGCCGCGGCCGGGCTCACCTATCGCCAGGGCTACGGCCTCACCGAGTGCGGCCCGAACTGCTTCGCGACCACCGATGCGCGCGCCGCCGTCGATCCGCAGTGCGTGGGCCAGCCCGTGCCGCTGCTGCAGGCGCGCCTGGTGAACGAGCACGGCACCGAGCTGCACGAGCCCGATGCGCCCGGCGAGCTGCAGCTGCGCGGGCCGCAGCGCTTCCGCGAGTACCTCTTCGACGAGGCGCGCACGCGCGAGGCGCTCGCCGATGGCGGCTGGCTGCGCACCGGCGATCTCGCGATGCGCGACGTGCACGGCATGTACCGCATCTGCGGACGCCGCAAGGAGCTCTTCATCTCGGGCGGCGAGAACGTCTACCCCGGCGAGGTGGAGAACGCGCTGCTCGCGCTGCCGGAGCTGCGCGAGGTCGCCGTCATCGGCGTGCCGGACGACCGGTGGGGCGAAGTCGGCTGCGCCTTCGTGGTCCCGCGCGTGCCGGAGCGGTTCGACGCTGCCGCCTTCACGCAGGCCGCGCGATCGCGACTCGCCGGCTACAAGGTGCCGCGCGCGGTGCGCGTCGTCGACGCGCTGCCGCGACTCGTCAGCGGCAAGATCGATCGCGTGGCGCTGCGGGCGTGGTGGGAGCGCGAGCGCGCATGACGCGCCACGCCGCCCCCGACACGCCGCTCGTGGCGCGCGCCGCCACGGTGCGCGCCACGCGCGCGTGGGTGCGCGAGCAGTTCGGCGCGACGATGCTCGAGCGTGTGGAGGCCTCGCTCGCGGCCGCGTCGCGGGCCGACATCCTCGCGGCCGAGGATGGCGACTCGAGTGATGCGGTGCCGTTCGCCTCGCTGCGCGCGCTCTGGGAGTCGATCGACGCGGCGCTGCGCGACACGCGCCCGGATTGGAACGCCGAGGCGGGGGCGCTCGCGATCGAGCGCGGCGCGACGGCGCAGTACGCCGGCATCCTGCGCAAGGCCTCGCCGAGCGAGTTCCTCACGCAGAGCGTCTCGCTCTTCCAGCTCTACTACGCGCCGGGGAACATGGTGGTGGTCGAGGAGGCGCCGGGGCGCGCGGTGCTGCGTCTCGTCGGCTTCGAGCACGGGACGCCGCTCTTCTGTGTGCGGCTTCGCGGCGGGCTGGCCCGTGCGCTGGCCATCGCGGGCGGCGCCGAGCCCCGCGCGCGCCACGTGCGTTGCACGTGCGAGTGCCTTCTGCGAGTGGGAGCTCACGTGGCGCCCCGTCGTCGAGGCGCCACGCGAGCCGGAGGTCACGGCGCGCGATCGACCGTGAAGACGAGCTGCGGCGTCTGCCCTGTGCCCTGCGCCGCGTCGGTGGCGATCGCCGTCGCGATCGTGCCGGCGGCAAGGTTCGGCGAGCTGGCGAGGATCGCGCAGTTGCTCCCGTTGCTCGTCGGCGCCTGCCCCGCGCCGATGATGCAGATCGAGTAGGCACCGGCGGGCACGGCGATCGCACCGGAGCTGCGGAACGGCACGTTGGCAAACAGCCGCGACTGCGCCGTGAACGAGACGTTCGCCGCCGGCGAGGCATAGATGTCGACACCCGCCACCGCCGATGCGGCGTGCACCGCGCGGATGCGGACCTGGCCGGCCGCAGGCGCCGTCAGCGTGTCGACGAGCAGGATCGCCGCCGGCTGCGCGGTCCCCGAACCGCCGGCCGACCCGGCCGCGATGACGGTGTAGTTCGTGTTCCCCGCCAGCGTCGGCGTGACGTCGATGGCGGGAGTGCCGGCGCCGTTGTTCGTGAGCACGCGGATGCGCCGTTGGCCCGCCGGAATCGGAAGGTAGGTCGCCGCCGCCGACGGCTGGACCTGACGGAACGCGAAGTTCGTGATCGCCGGCGTCGCATTGTCGATCTGCACGGCCACCGTCCCCGCATTCGCGATCGCATGCACGACCTTCACCTGCGCGTTCTGCGGCGTCGGGTTGGTCCCGTTGTCGTCGTCATCGTCGCAGGCCGCGAGGGCCAGGGCACCGAACAGGATCGCAGCAGGCCCCATGCGGCCCCCCGACAGGAGCAGCAACCCGACCCGATCCGCGTGCGTCACAGACTCGTCGCGATCCCTGCCGCCGCGTCCGCCACGGCGCGCGCGGGCACCACTGCACGCCGCGGACCGGCAGCCGCCGCGCAGGGCCGGTGACGCCCACGGTCGTGCCCGGGTTGCCCCCATGTGTCCCCTCGCCTCGCCTCCGCCGCCCTCGCGCGCCCGACGCACGCCATGACGCTCCCCGGCATCGTCGGGTTGTACGAAGGCGTGAGCGACGCCGAACTGGTCCGCCGCGCCCTCGCCGGGAGCCCGCACGCCTTCGACGCCCTCGTCGATCGCCACTACGCGCGCTGCCTGCGCTACGCCGCGCGCCTGCTCGCCGATCGCGGTGACGCCGAGGAGGCGGTGCAGGATGCGTTCGTGCGCGCCCACCGCGCGCTCGCGCGCTACGACGAGCAGGACCGCTTCGTGGCCTGGCTCTACCGCATCCTCGTCAACCGCTGCCGCAGCTACGCGGTGCGCCGACGCGGGACGCTCGAGTTCCCGACCGAGCACGAGCAGCTCGCCGCGCACCCCGCGGCCGAGGGCGGCGATGCCGCCGACGCGCTCGGCCTGCGCGAGGAGCTCGCCCGTGCCCTCGCGCGCCTCGACGTCGACCAGCGCGAGGCCTTCCTGCTCAAGCACGTGGACGACCTGAGTTACGACCGGCTCCTCCTCGCCGACGCTCGCTGACATCATTCCGCCAGCCACCATGCGCCCTCCCGTGCCCGACGACGACGCCCTCCCATCGGACGACCCGCTCGCCGCTCACCTCACCGCCTTCCGTGCCCCGGTCGCCGTGCGCGACGAGGCGGTGCTGGCGGTGAAGGAGGCGGTCCGCGCCGACGCGCTTCCGGTCGCCACGCCCCCGCGCGTCGCCCCGGTGACGGCGCACGAGGCACGGGGGATCGGGCGCGCCGCCGCCTGGCTCGCGACACCGCGCGCGCTCCGCCTGTCGCCGCTCGCGGCGGCCGCGCTCCTGATCGCGATCGCGGGTGCGGGCGGCCTGCTCGCGCGCGGTCTCGGCCCGCGCAGCGCGCCCGGCGTGGCGATCGCGGGCGGGAGCCCGACCGCTGTCGTTCCCGCGTCGATGGCGAGCGCGCGCGTGGTGCGCTTCACGCTCACGGCGCCGGGCGCACGGCGTGTCTACGGCTTCGTGGTCGACGGGTCGGAGTGGATCGCCGATCCGCAGGCGCCGCAGGCCGAGACCGACTTCGGGGCGCCGAACTCGGTGCTGGTGGTGGGGACATGAGCGGTGACGCATGTCGCGCGGTGCGCCGCCACCTGATGCTCGCGCTCGCCATCGGGTGGAGCGTCGCACCGTCGCTCGAGGCGCAGGCGATCGCCGGCCTCGACGCGTTGCGCGGGCGCCTCGATCCGGCGAGCTGGAGCGCCGTGAGCGCGATGGTCGACTCCGCGCAGGGCGCCGGCCTTCCGGCCAACGCGCTCGTCTCCAAGGCACAGGAAGGGGTGCTCAAGCGCGCCTCGGGGCCGCAGGTCGTGACCGCCACGCGCGCGCTCCTCGGCCGG
>JALOPO010000491.1 GCA_025453855.1 Gemmatimonadaceae bacterium | reverse complement strand
CGTCGCCGCGCGCCGTGCCTCGGCCAGGTCGGCGCGTGCGGCGCGCGCCTCGGCCGCGGTCACCTCGGTGCGTGCCAGCGCGCGCCCCGTGAGGTCGATCGGCAGCGAGACGACAGCGGCGATCGTGGTGTTCGGGTAGTACGGGCCGCGCACGCCCCCGCTCACCAGCGGGTAGGCGAGTTGCTGGTGCGTGAACTGCACGTCGATCGTCGGCAGGAGCTCGCGCCACGCCGCGCGCGACTCACCGTCGGCGGCGTCGACGCGATGCGCGAGCTGGCGGAGCGCGATGCGACGCGGTGCGCTGTCGCGCGGCACGGCGACCCGCGCGATCACCGTGTCAGGCGCGGCATCACCTCCGTCCTCGAGCGGCGTCACGAGGTCGAGCGCCACGTCGTCGGGCACGGTGATCGCCTGGCGCAGCGCCAGCTCGGCGAGCCGCGCACCGCGACGCGCCTCGATCGCCGCGGGGCGCTGCTGCTCGACCGCCGCCTCCGCACGCACGACGTCGTACTCCGGTACGCGGCCGGCCTCGAAGGCGGCACGCGTCACGGCGAGCGTGCGCTCCGCCTGCGCGAGTGCCGAGTCGGCGACGTCGGCAAGGCGGCGGCCGAGCTGCGCGTCGGCGTAGTGCGTGACGATCGCCAGCTCGAGCGCCGCACGTGCGAGCGTCACGCCGTCATCGGCGGCGGCGGCCACGCTGCGCGCCGCACCATGCCGCGCGAGCGAGACGCCGCCGTCGAACGGGCGGATGCTCGCCGTCACCGCGCCGGTGCGTGCGTTGGGCGACGCGAAGACGAGCGCGAACGGGTCAGCCGGTGCATCGGCGGGCGGCGCGGCGATCGGACCCGCGCGGCGCGCGATCTCGGTGAACTGGTTCTGCGCCACGCGCTGCGCCGTGTACGACGCCGCGATCGTCGGGATGAGCGTGCCCCGCAGCGCGCTCCGGGCCTCACCGGCGCGTGCAGCGCGCTCCGGGCCTCACCGGCGCGTGCATCGGCGACGGCGCGCTGCGCACTCGCCCCCTCGATGCGCGGATCGCGCAACGACAGGCGCGCGAGCGCATTGTCGAGGGTGAGGGCGAGCGCGGTGCGCGGCGCGCCAGTGGCCGTGGTGGTCGCGGGCACACCGTGCAGCGCACGGGCGGGCACCTGCGCCGCGCACGAGCGCAGCGCGACGAGCGTGAGGGCGAACTCCACGGCGATGAACGCCGCCAGGAGACGGCGCGCGCGCCGGTCGGGCGCAGGGCTGGAGGACGGCGACATGGGATGACGGAGCTGGAGGGCCGCGTGTGCGATCACGCAGCCGAAGCTCCGCCATCCGGTGCTTGCCCTTCAGGGGCCGCGTGACGGCGCCGCGGCCCGCCGGGACGGCGCCCGCGCTTTCCGGTGACGGCGCCGCTCGCCGGAATGACGAACCGCCCGGCGCGTGCTGCGCGCCGGGCGGTCGACCGTTCCCTGTCCTGCGTCGGCGTCCCGCATCACGGCCGCCGACCGCACACCGCGATCGCCGCGCTCAGTGCCGCTCGCCGGTCACCTGCGGCGACACGGCCTGCTCGGGCGACGAGCGCCTCGTGAACGGCGCTCCCGGTGCCCCACCGCGCCAGTCGAGCAACGCGAGCACGAGGGTGGCGATCGACGCGAGCACGAGCAGGATCAGCGTCACCGGGTGCGGACGGCCGCGAGCGGCGGGAGCAGCGTGTGCCATGCACGTCACTCGTGCAAGGGGCGCACCGCTCCCGCCGCTGACGCGTCATGGCACGCGAGAGATCACCGGGCGGCCGCCAGCTCCTTCACCGCATCGGCCAGCAGCTGCACCTTCGCCGCGTCGCTCGACGCCCCCTGCTCCGCGTTGAGCGACTGCGAGAGCGCGCGCAGCGCACGCGTCCGCACGGCCCCCTTCGCCGACTCCGCGCGGTCGAGCGCCGCACGCACCGAGGCGAGCCGCGCCGGCGACAGCCCCTGCGACCGCTCCAGCTGGTCGGCGAAGGCGCGCGCCTTCGCGAAGCTCGGCGGCCAGGTGAACTGCGGCTGCCCCTGCGCATTCAGGTAGTCGAGCTTCACCGTCTTCGCCGCCGCGATCTCGTTGGCCGAGATGTGCGCGCTCGGCACGAGCTCGAAGATGTCGAGGCCGCGCGCGATCTCGCTGTTCACGATCACGCCGTTGTACCAGTAGACCGACCACGAGCCGCCGTTCCCCATGCGCGTCGCGTCCACCGGGCCGCGATCGTGGAAGGCGATCTCCACCGGCTTGCGGCCGTCGGTCCAGTCGAAGACCGAGATGCCGCCCTGGTACCAGCTCTGCACCATCACGTCGCGCCCGGGGATCGGGATCATCGACCCGTTGTGCGCGACGCAGTTCTCCTGGCTCGTCTGCGGCGCCGGGAGCTTGTAGTAGCTCGTGAAGCGCATCTGCCGGTCGGGCGCGATCTCGAACAGTGCGTTGCCGCCCCACTCGCGCGGATCGCTGGCCCGGCACTTCGGCTGGCCGCCGCCGCCCCACTCGTCGGTGAAGAGCACCTTGGTGCCGGCATTGTTGAACGTGGCCGAATGCCAGTACGAGAAGTTGCTGTCGGCGACGGCGGCGACGCGCGTCGGGTTCGCGGGATCGCGGATGTCGAGGAGCAGCCCGTAGCCCTCGCACGCGCCACCGGCGAGCCCGATCGCGGGATAGACGGTGATGTCGTGGCACTGCGTCGGGCCGGGGCGCGGTCCGTTGGCAGGGCCCGACGGACGCCGACGCGCGAACTGCTCCTGGATCGCCGTGCGCACCGCCGCCGTGTCCGCACCATTCGGCACGGTGCGACCATTCGCCTTGGCCACGCTGTCGAGCATCGGCGTCGTCATCCGCGCCGGCACCGCGCGCGGGATCCCCCCCATCTCGATGATGATCGCGCCCTGCGCGCGCTGGCGCTCCACTTCGGCGAGGTCGTCCGGGGCGAGGCCGTGCTGCGGCGGCGCCACGAGGTCGTTGAAGATGCGCGGGCTGCTCACGATCGCCGCCTTCGACGGATCGGCCACCGGCACCTTGATCACCTCGATGCGGAAGAGCGCCGAGTTGGGATCCTTGTCGGGCGTCGCGCTCACGCACCCCGGGAGCTCCTCGGTCGGGCGCACGCCCGCCGATCCCGAGATGTAGACGTAGACGTTGGCCGTGTCCTTCGGGTCGACGAGCACGGTGTGCGTGTGCGACCCGCGGCAGGTCTGCACGTTGCCGACGTTGCGCGGGTTGCGGATGTCGCTGATGTCGAAGATGCG
>JALOPO010000047.1 GCA_025453855.1 Gemmatimonadaceae bacterium | reverse complement strand
TTCGGGCAGGGGGTGGCGGGGAAGGTGGCGAGCTCGCGCCAGTCGCTGCTCGTCACCGATGCCACGCAGGCCACGCAGCACCCGCTGCTCCGCGACGAGTACTTCACGAGCGGGAGCTTCATCTGCTTCCCGCTCGTCTATCGCAACGAGCTGGTGGGCGTGGTGAACGTCGCCAATCGCAACCAGCAGGGGATCTTCACCGAGGCCGACCTCGATCGCGTGCGGCTGCTTGGCCTCGTGATCGCGCTGGTGGCGACGCAGGCGCGCCTGCCGGAACGGCTGCTGCCGCTGGTGGGCGCCGCCGCGTGAGCGGTGCCGCCCCGCGCGATCCGCTGCAGGGCGCGATCCGCACGCTGGCGATGGGCGGGCACCTCGACGAGGACGCCTGCGCCGCCGCGTTCGACGTGGTGATGGCGGGCGACGCGACACCGGTGCAGGTGGCCGCGCTGCTCATGGCGCTGCGCGTGAAGGGCGAGACGCCGGGCGAGGTGGCCGGCGCGGCACGCGCACTGCGCCGGGCGATGACGGTGCTCGAGGCCCCCGACCCCGACGCCCTCGTCGACACGTGCGGCACCGGTGGTGGCACCCTCACCACGTTCAACATCTCCACGGCGGCAGCACTGGTGGCCGCCGGCCACGGCGTGCGCATCGCCAAGCACGGCAACCGCAGCTTCACCAGCCAGTGCGGGAGCGCCGACGTGCTCGAGGCGCTCGGCGTGGCGATCGAGGTGCCGGTGCCGGCGATGGCGGCGACGCTCGCGCGCGCCGGCATCGTCTTCATGTTCGCGCCGCTGATGCACCCGGCGATGAAGCATGTCGGCCCCGTGCGTCGCGAGCTCGGCGTGCCGAGCGTGATGAACATCGTGGGGCCGCTCGCGAATCCGGCGCGGGCGGGGCGACAGGTGATCGGGGTGGCCGATGTGTCGCGCATGCCGCTCATCGCGGGGGCGCTGGCGGCGCTCGACACGGCGCATGCGCTCGTCGTGCACGGCGCGCCCGGACTCGACGAGATCTCGCCACTCGGGGCGACGCGCGTGCTCGAGGTGCGTCGCGGCACCGCGCCGCGCGAGTGGACGATCGAGCCCGCGGCGTTCGGCTACGGCGACGTGTCCGCCGACGAGCTGCGCGGCGGCGACCCGGCGGTCAACGCGGCGCTCGTGCACGCCCTCTTCGCGGGCTCGGCACCGCGCGGTGCGGCCGCGGCCGTGGTGCTGAACGCGGCCGCCGCGCTCTACGTGGCAGGCGCGGCATCGACGTATGCCGATGCGGTTGCGATGCTCCAGGTGCCCGGCGCCCTCGCGCGCGGCGCAGACGCGCTGGCACGGCTGGCCACGCGCTGACGCGACGACGCGGGCGGCCCGCGACAGCTGTCGCGCCCTCGCGATGCGCACCGTCCGGGGAAGTCGGACAGTGGAACGCCGGCGCCGCGTCACGACCGGCCATGCCTGACGCGCGCTTCGTGATTCCAACCCGGGTCGCGTCCGGCAGATGCCGCATGGGCGTCCGGCAATGCCGGATGGATGGCACGCTGCACCTGTCGCCACCATAGGCCCCCAAGGGTCAGACCCAGGGACGCACGACGGCGTCCGAGCCGGCCCGACACCGGACGCACGGGAGCATCGCCGATGGCGAACGTCCTCTGGCTGCAGGGCGGGGCATGCAGTGGCAACACGATGTCCTTCCTGAACGCGGAAGAGCCGACGGTCGTGGACCTGGTCACCGACTTCGGCATCAACATCCTGTGGCACCCCTCGATCGGGCTCGAGATCGGTGATCGTGTCGGCGAGCTGCTGCGCGACTGCGTGAGCGGCAAGACGGCGCTCGACATCTTCGTCTTCGAGGGAAGCGTGGTGCAGGGCCCCGACAGGACGGGGATGATGAACGTCTTCGCCGACCGCCCGATGCAGGACTGGGTGCGCGAGCTCGCCGCCGCCGCCTCGTTCGTGGTGGCGGTGGGCGACTGCGCCTGCTTCGGCGGGATCCCGGCCACGGCGCCGAACCCGAGCGAGTCGACGGGGCTGCAGTTCCACAAGGCCGAGAAGGCGGGCTTCCTGGGCGCCGGCTTCACGAGCAAGGCCGGGCTGCCGGTGATCAACATCCCCGGCTGCCCCGCGCACCCCGACTGGATCTCGCAGATCCTGGTGGCGGTGGCGACGGGACGCGCGAAGGATCTCCTGCTCGACGCCAAGCAGCGCCCGTCGACCTTCTTCACGTCGTACACGCAGACGGGCTGCACGAACGTGAACAGCTACGCGCAGAAGCTCGACGGCCACTTCGGCCAGCGCGGCGGCTGCCTGTTCTACACGGTCGGCTGCCGTGGCCCGATGACGCGCTCGAGCTGCAACCGCATCCTCTGGAACCGCGTGTCGAGCAAGACGCGCACGAACCACCCGTGCATCGGCTGCACCGAGCCGGAGTTCCCGCACCACGACCTGGCGCCGGGGACGGTCTTCAAGACGCCGAAGTTCATGGGGCTGCCGAAGGAGGTGCCCCACGGCGAGCACAAGCTCGTCTACTACTTCCGCGCCGGCATGGAGAAGTTCCTGCTGCCCCACAATCGCACGCTCAAGGAGACGTCCAAGTGAGGGTCACGACGCCGCCCGCCACGCCCTACACGCCGACGTCGGACGCGGGCACGACGCAGACGCTCAACATCTCGCCCGTGGGCCGGGTCGAGGGCGACCTGGATGTCCGCGTCGAGATCGAGAAGGGCGTGGTCACGAAGGCCTGGACGCAGGCCGCGCTCTGGCGCGGCTACGAGATCATCCTCCGCAACAAGGATCCGCAGGCGGGGCTGATCGTGACGCCGCGCATCTGCGGGATCTGCGGCGGCTCGCACCTCTACTGCGCCTCGTCGGCGCTCGACGTGGCGTGGAAGACGACGCTCCCGCCCAACGCGCTCCTGCTGCGCGCGATCGGGCAGGCGTGCGAGACGATCCAGAGCATCCCGCGCTGGTTCTACGCCATCTACGCCACCGACATGGCGCACTCCATGTACTCGCACCTGCCGAGCTACAAGGAGGCGGTGCGGCGCTGGGCGCCGTTCACCGGGGCGCACTTCGAGCGAGGCATCGCGCAGAGCGCCAAGCCGGTGGAGGTCTACGCCCTCTTCGGCGGGCAGTGGCCGCACTCGAGCTACATGGTCCCCGGCGGCGTGATGTGCGCCCCGACGCTCAGCGACATCACGCGGGCGCACGGGATCATGAGCGAGTTCAAGCACAACTGGCTCGAGCCGATCCTGCTGGGGTGCAAGCTGGAGCGCTACCTCCAGATCCAGAGCTGGGCCGACCTCATGGAGTGGCTCGACGAGAGCCCGTCGCACGCCAACTCCGATCTCGGCTTCTACATCCGCGCCGCCGAGGAGTACGGACTGGACACGTTCGGGCAGGGGCCCGGCAAGTTCCTCGCCTACGGCACCTACCTGCACAAGGATCTCTGGAACACGCCGACGATCGAGAGCCGCAACCGTGCCCTCATCCAGCCGAGCGGCTTCTACGACGGCGAGCGCTTCCACGACTTCGATCACCTGAACATCCAGGAGCACGTCGCGCACGCGTGGTACAAGGACGTCCCCGCGCTGCATCCGTGGAAGGAGGACGCGCCGGTCCCCATGCCGTCGTCGACGCTCGCCGACACGGACATGAACGCGAAGTACTCGTGGGCCAAGGCGCCGCGCTACATGGGGCACGCCGCCGAGGTCGGCCCGCTCGCCCGCTGCATCATGGCCGGCAACCCGGCCAACCTCGCTCACCAGACGCGCGATCCGCTCTTCCTCGACGTGATGCGCGTGAAGGGACCGAGCGTCATGACGCGCGTGCTCGCGCGCCTGCACGAGACGGCGCGCCTCTGGGTGCAGATCAACGACTGGCTCGGCCAGGTCGACCTGGACAAGGAGTTCTTCATCCAGCCGGTCGAGCGCGACGGTATCGGCTTCGGCGCCACCGAGGCGGCGCGCGGCGCGCTCGCGCACTGGGTCGAGATCGAGGGCGGCAAGATCAAGAACTACCAGGTCATGGCGCCCACCACCTGGAACCTTGGGCCGCGCGACAACGAGAACCAGGCGGGGCCCATGGAGACCGCCTTCGTGGGGACGCGGGTGCAGGACCCGAAGGATCCGGTGGAGGTGGCGATCGTGGCGCGCTCCTTCGACTCGTGCATCGTGTGCACGGTCCACGCGCACGACGCGCAGACCGGCGAGAAGCTGGCCGAATACAAGATCACCTGACGGTCGGCGCGTCGCGGCGGGGCTCCGGTCCCGCCGCGACGTGCGATCGTGACCAGTAACCGTCATTCCGCCCCTTCGCCCCGTCCGGTCCGCCCCCTACGATGCGCACTGCGGTCCTCGCCTTCGGCAACCCGATCCGCAACGACGACGGCATCGGCCCGCACGTCCTCGCCGAGCTCCGGCGACGCGTGCCGGCGAACGAGCAGGTCTCGTACTTCGACCTCGGCAGCGCCGCGTTCGAGGTGATCTTCGCGCTCCGCGGCCACGATCGCTTCCTGATCGTGGATGCGGTCACCAGCAGCGGTGAGGTGCCGGGAACGCTCTTCGAGGTGCCGGCCGAGGTGATCGAGCAGGCGCCGCGCGCCGATCCGGTGGTCTACCTGCACGGGCTCAAGTGGTCGCAGTGCCTGGCGTACGCGCGCCGCATCCTCGGCGACGCCTACCCGCGCGACATCACCGTCTACCTCGTCGCGGTCGACGACCTCGATCACGACATGCGCATCTCCCCGCCGGTGCTGGCCGCCGGTGCCACGCTCGTCGAACGCCTGGAGGCGCTCCTGTGCTCGACTGCCGACTCGCCGGCTACCATCTCCGCCTGAACGCCGACGCCGCCACGCGGCTCCTCGGCGACGCCACGCGCGTGCTCGTCGCGCGACGGGCGGAGGATGGCGCGCTCCTCCTCGCGCCGTCGGCCGAACGCCACCTGCTGCGCTTCAATCCCGGCCATTGCGAGTCGCTGGTGAAGCTGCGCAACGCGCACGGCGACAAGGCGGTCGCGCTGCACGAGCTGTACGCCGAGCACCATCTCGCGCCCGTCGATGCCGACGTGCCGCTCGACATCGAGACCGACGACGACCTCGGACTCGTCATCCTCCGCCAGGCGACGCCGGCCGCGTCGCGAGAGGGCTGATGCTCACGATCGTGATGACGCCGGGCGAGGCCGGCCCGCTCGTGCCGCTGCTCGATTCGCTCCCGCGCTGGCGGCAGGCGGTGCGGCTGCGCATGGCCGAGCGCCCCGACGCGGAGGATGGCGCGACGCTGGTCATCGACGCGGAGGGCGTGCGCCCCGCGCTCCCCTTCGGCGACGCGGTGCCGCCGTACGTGCTCCCGACGCTCCCGCTCTCGGCCGAGTCGCTCGACTTCTACCTCGCGCTGAGCGAGGCCGACGCGCCGACGGACGAGGCGCGCGTCCAGCTCCCGGACGACATCGCCCACCTGACGGCGCTCGTGCGCGGGAGCATGTCGCACGGCCGCGTGAGCGAGGGGACGAGCTGGCGCGAGCTCCACGACCGCGCGGTGCTGCATCACTACGCGGCGATCGCGCTCGCCGATCCCGACCAGGCGGTCTCGTGCTACGAGCGCGCCATCGCGGCCGCGCCGTCGCCGGCGGCGTTCGCGCTCACGGCGTGGCAGTACGCCACGCTCCTCCTCGACCTCGATCGTCCCGGTGCGGCGGCGGGCGTGCTGCTGCGCGTCGACGATCGGGCGATCGGCGAGGCGGCACGCATGGCGATCCGCAGCGTGCGGCTCCCCGCCGTGCTGCAGGGCGGGACCGAGCCCCCGAGCCCCGCGCAGCTCGAGGCGCTGCGCGAGGATGCGCTCGCGCTGCAGCGGTGGTACGACGAGCGCGGCGAGCCGCTGCGGGCCGCGCTCCTGCGACTCGACGAGGCGCAGCTCCTCCAGCAGCTCGGCCGCTTCCGCGAGGCGGTGACGACGGTCGATGCGGCATCGCGCACGCTCGAGGAGGCCGGTGAGGCGGAGCTCTTCGCCGCTGCCGCGCTCCGCCGGGCCGAGGTGCAGCATGCGTGGGCGCAGGCCGGGGCACGCGACCAGTTCGCGAAGGCGATGGAGAGCTTCCAGGAGGCGCTCACCGTCTTCAGCAAGGAGTCGGCGCCGCACGTCTTCGGCACGATCCATCACCAGCTGGCGGTGCTCTACGCCGAGATGCCGACCGATCCGCAGAAGCGACCGATCCTGCTCGCGCTCTCGGGGCAGTCGTTCGAGGAGGCGCTGGGCATATTCTCGGCCGAGCGTCATCCGCTGCACCATGCGGAGATCCGCGCGAACTACGGCAACGCGCTCCTGCGCTGCCCCGACAGCCACCTGCGCGACCCGGCGCAGCGTGCGGTCGACGAGCTGCGTCGCGCGCTCGACATCTACCGCGCGCACGACGTGGAGCCGCCGCAGGTGCTCGTGCAGCTCAACCTGCTCGAGGCGCTCTGGCAGCTGGGGTGGAACGCGGAGAGCGAGAGCGGCGCGCGGTCGCGCCTCGAGGAGCTGGAAGCAACGTGGAGCTCGCTCGAGTCGCTCACCGTGCCCGACGCGCTGCGCGACGACGTGCAGCGCTGGCGCGCGAAGCTCGACGCGGCGCACGCGGCGGGGTGAGCGCATGCACGAGGCATCGCTCGCGCAGCAGATCGCCACGTCGGTGGCGGCGGCGATCCCGCCTGACCGGCATGGCGACGTGCGCGTGATCCGCTGCCTGGTCGGCGAGCTCTCGGGCGTGCAGCCGCTCCTGCTCGAGGGGGCATTCGCGGTGGTGGCCGCGCTCACGCCCTTCCCGCAGGCGCGGCTGGCGTGCGAGGCGGTGCCGACGCGCGTGCACTGCGCGCCCTGCGACGGGACGTTCGCCCCGGTGCACTCGCGCTACGCCTGCCCGCAATGCGGCACGCCGAGCAGCGACGTCGTGGCGGGGACCGAGCTCCTCGTCTCCCACGTGGTCTACGAGGCGCCGGCGACGGCGCCGTCACCCTGAGGGCGCCGCGCGTGCCGCAGCCCACCGTTCCGCAGCCCGGCGCCGTGCAGGGGCACGACGTCTCGATCGCGCTCCTCAAGGCCAACGACTGGGCAGCGCGCGCCGTCCGCGAGCAGATGGCGCGGCACGGCGTGCTGATGCTCAACATCACGTCGAGCGCCGGGAGCGGGAAGACGCTCCTCCTCGAGCGCACGGTGGCGGCGCTCAAGGACGAGTTCCGCATCTGCGTGCTGGAGGGCGACCTGGAGACGGAGCGCGACGCCGAGCGGATCCGGCGGCACGGCGTGCAGGCGGTGCAGATCACCACCGGCACGACCTGCCATCTCGAGGCGCCCATGATCCTGCAGGCGCTCGAGCGTGTCGACGTCTCGCAGCTCGACCTGCTGATCGTGGAGAACGTGGGCAACCTCGTCTGCCCGGCCGGCTACGACCTCGGTGAGCAGTCGCGCGTCACGCTGCTCGCGGTCACCGAAGGCGACGACAAGCCGCGCAAGTATCCGCGCATGTTCCTCTCCACCGACCTGGTGGTGCTGAGCAAGGCGGACCTCCTCCCGCACGTGCCGTTCTCGGTCGATGCCGCGATCGCCGACGTCCATGCGGTGAAGGCGACGCTCCCCGTGCAGGTGGTCTCGGCGCACACGGGTGAGGGGATGGCGCCGTGGCTCGCGTGGCTGCGCGACCAGCGCGCGAACGCACGCGCGGGGACGGCGGCGGTGCAGCTCCCCGCACGGGCGACGTCGGCGGCGCCGGCGCTCCCTGCCGTCCCGCTGGCGCACTGATGTCGTCGTCGCGCACGCAGCGTCGGCTGCTCGTCACGGGCCGCGTGCAGGGCGTGGGGTTCCGCCCGCACGTGGTGCGGACGGCGGTCGCACTCGGCGTGCACGGATGGGTGCGCAATGACGGCGACGGCGTGACGATCGTCGCCGCGGCGCTCCCCGCGGTGCTCGATCGCTTCGAGCGCGTGCTGCGGGCGACGCTCCCGGCACCTGGGCGCATCGACCGCGTGACCACGCTCGCCGTCGATGCCGACGAGCCGCTCCCGGCCGACGGCTTCCGGATCGTCGCGAGCGCGGCTGCCGTGCACGTGACGCAGGAGTGTGCCCCCGACTTCGCGCCGTGTGCCGACTGCCTGGCCGAGATGGCCGGCGACGGGCGGCGCGCGGGCTACGCGCACATCGCCTGCAGCGCCTGCGGGCCGCGGCATGCGATCACCGCCGCGCTCCCGTTCGATCGGCCGGCGACGACGATGGCGGCGTTCCCGCTCTGCGCAGCCTGCGCGCGCGAGTACGCCGATCCCGCCGACCGCCGCTTCCACGCGCAGCTCATCTCGTGCCCGGACTGCGGGCCACGACTCGCCTTCAGCGACATGCAGGGGGGCGCACTCGCGCCGGCGGCTGACGCGCTCGCGGCTTGCGTCCGCACGATCGCGGCGGGCGGCATCGTGGCGGTGCAGGGCGTGGGCGGCTTCCTGCTGGTGTGCGACGCGACCCGCGCGGAGGTGGTGGCGACGCTGCGCACGCGGAAGCGGCGTCCCATGAAGCCGCTGGCGGTGCTCATGCGCGACCTCGCGGTCGTCGCGCGGTACTGCGCCGTGCAGCCGGACGAGGCCGCGGCGCTCGCCTCGTCGGCTGCCCCGATCGTGATCCTGCGCGCACTCGAGGGCGTGCGTCTTCCCATGGCGCAGCTCGCCCCGGAGCTCGACGCGCTGGGCGTGATGCTCCCGGCGTCGCCGCTGCTCGTGCTGCTGGCACGCGCGCTCCCCGTGCCGCTGGTCGCGACGAGCGCGAACGTGAGCGGCTCGCCCACGCTCCATCGCGCCGACGACGTGCGACGCCTCCTCGCCGACGGACGTGCGACGCCTCCTCGCCGACGTCGCCGATGCCTGCCTCGCCGACGACCGCCAGATCCTGGTGCCGCAGGACGACTCCGTGCTGCGGTTCACGCCGGTCACGCGCAGTCGCATCGTGCTGCGGCGCGGCCGCGGTCTCGCGCCGGCGCCCGCCGACGCGCCGTTCGTCGCGGCGGCCGAGGCGACGCTCGCCGTCGGTGCGCACATGAAGGGCGCCTTCGTGCTTGGCGGCGAGGGCGTGGCGTGGCACAGCCAGTACCTCGGCGATCTCGAGAGCGCCGAGAGCGAGGCGTCGTACGGGCGAGTGCTCGCGCACGCCCGTCGCGTGACGGGGCTCGTGCCGCGCCACGTCGTCTGCGACGCGCATCCCGGCTACGCCACCACGCGCCTCGCGCACGCGGTGGCGCGCGAGAGCGGCGCCACGCTGCGGACCGTCTGGCATCATCGGGCCCATCTCCTCGCGCTGCTGGCCGAGCACGGGCGTGCCGGCGCGCCGGAGCCGGTGCTCGGCGTCGTGTGGGACGGCACGGGTCTCGGCGAGGATGGCACGCTGTGGGGTGGCGAGTGGCTGCTGGCCGA
>JALOPO010000490.1 GCA_025453855.1 Gemmatimonadaceae bacterium | reverse complement strand
ATCGTCGCCGACACGACGCCGATGCCGCGCCTGCGCGGGGCGATGGCGCTCGTGGCGGCGCCGTCGTGGGCAGCACCGGCGGCGCGGTGAGCGGCGCGCCGCTCGCGATGCCCAGCGGATCGTGATCGATCGGCACGACGCGCACGGCATCGCCGCCTGATCGACGCGTACCGCGCGCACTGCATCGCGCGGCGCCCCTGACGCGCCGCGCGGGACGCCCCGCGGCTCAGGGGCGTCGGCCGGCACCGGTGGCGCGTCGGCGAACAGTCCCCCGAACTCGCCCGGCGTGCGCTCGATGTCGCGCCGGCGGATGACGTGCGTCGCGTGCCCGTGGGCATCGTGCGTGATGTCGCCGCCAGCGAGCGTGAGCGTGCGCCCGCGCTCGAAGCGGATCACGGCGCGCGTCACGCGCGTCGCGGGGCGACCGGGATCGACGACCACCCGTCGCCCCGGCAGGTCGAGGAGGCTCAGCGACCGGTCGACCGCGGTGTCCGCATCGGTGACCTGCGCCTCGTGCACGTGCCAGCGCAGGCGCGCGCGGCCGAAGTCGGCGGCGAAGGCGATCGCGGCCCGTCGATGGCGGCGCAGCGTGTCGGCATCGACGCCGGCGTACAGCACCAGGAGCGACGTCGTGTCCGCGTCCGGCTCGCGGATGCGGAGCGTGATGCGGTGATCGCCGAGGCGGAGGACACCCATCCGCTGGTACCGGAGTCGCGGGTCGGCGCGCAGGAAGCCCGAACGCTCGAGGAGCCAGAGGCTGTCGGCGGTGCAGCGGCCATCGCCGGCGACCGCCGCGCCGAACAGGTGCACGCCGGCGCGTGCCAGGTAGACGTCGCGCCGGCCGGGGCCCGATGCGCCACGTGAAGGTTGCCACGTGTACGTGTCGCCGCTGTCGGAGACGAATCGCCCCAGGGGCGTGTCGCGCGCCGTCGCGGACCACTGGGCGCAGACCGTGTCGACGATGCCTCGCGCGAGGTCGGCGTAGGCACGCGGCGAGCGGTGGTCGCTCGAATCGCGCGGCAGCGACGGGTCCCACGCCGCGTCGAGATCGACCGCCACGCTGGTCACGCGCGGCAGCGGCTGCAGCAGGCGCACGCCATTGAAGGCGATCACCCGCTGCTCGGCCACGAGGCGTCCCTGCTGGTCGAGCACGCGCCCCTGCTGCACGAGCTGCGCGCCGGCGAGCGTCTCCGAGCGCCGTGCCATCGCATCGAGCGCCCGCAACGACGCCAGCTGCTCCGCGAGTCGATCGAGCACCGCCCGCTGCGCGCGCACCAGCGAGTCGGCGGTCGCGAGGTCGGCCCGCCGCCGCTCGGCATCCTCGTCATCCGTGTGCCACTGCACCGCCATGCCGACCAGGCCACCGAGGACGAGCAGCACGATCCCCACGCGCCCGCCGCGCGACAGCCGCTTGCGCCCGTCCACCTCGACATGGAAGTCGACCACGGTGGCGTAGAGGCCGTAGCCCACCGTCGAGACGAGGCCGAGGTACTTGAGCACGTCGGCCCAGTGCGAGGCGAACCACGTCACGACTGCAGTCACGGCACGGGCTCCGGTGCGTGGATGGCGTCGAATCGCCGGCGTCGCGAGCGCGAGGCGCTCGGCGACGCGTGGTGCCATCTCCCAGTGCGCAGCGCGACGCGCGACGTGGCCAACGCTGCCGTGCAGACGACGACGCCCCCGCCGGGCGGAGCCGGACGGGGGCGCGCGATCGAGAGGCACCGGTCGGAATCGAACCGACGATCGGAGATTTGCAGTCTCCTGCCTTACCACTTGGCCACGGTGCCGCGGCCGCGAAAGGTCGTCCCCGACCGACGCGATCACAAGGCCCGGCGCACGGCGCGCGGCGTCGCCCGCACGGCCCCCGCTAGCTTTGGGCGACGATGCCCCGCACGCTCCTCCTCGCCGTCGCCGGCATGGTCGGCACCGGCAAGACCACGCTCACCCGCGCCCTCGCGCAGCGCTTCGGCCTGCAGACCGCGCTCGAGAGCGTGGACGACGACAACCCGTGGCTGGCGCGCTTCTACGGGCCCGAGAAGGACGCGAAGGCGACGTACGCGCTCCGCCTCCAGCTCCACTTCCTCGCCACCCGCTTCCGCGCCATGCGGCAGCTGCGCGCGCAGGGCGGCGGCTGGATCCTCGACCGCACCTGGTACGAGGACGCCGAGATCTTCGCGCGCGGCCTGCACGAGCAGGAGCTCCTCACGCCGCACGAGTACGAGCTCTACGAACGCCTCTACGCCGAGCTGCTCACCGGTCCCGCCGCCCGGCCGCCGCGCCTCCTCATCTACCTCGACGGCCCGCTCGACCTCGTCGTCGCGCGCATCGGCCAGCGCGGGCGCGAGGCCGAGCGCGACATGCCGCCCGCCTACTGGAAGCGCCTCGACATCCGCGACTACGACCTCGTGCGCGACCCCGAGGCGATCGACGAGATCGCGGCCGCGGTGCGCCGGACGCTGGAGCCGGAGCTGCCGCAGACGGAGCTCTGGCCGGCGGGGTTCCGGTAGCGACGCACCAGCGATCGGTCGCGCGCGCGGCAGCACGCATCGCGCCCCGTCACGCCGACGACGACAGCAGTCGCACCGCCGTGATGTTGCGATCGCCAAGCCCCTGCGCCGCCGCCGCCGCGAAGACGGCGTGCGCCGCCGCGGTCATGGCCGGCTGCACCGGCACCCCCTCGCCCAGCGCCACCGCGTAGGCGAGATCCTTCACCACCAGCTCGATCGGGAACTGCGGCGCGTCGGCCCCCGCCTGCATCAGCGCCATCGCGCCCTTGAGCACCTCGACGGTGCGGGCACGATCGAGCCCGTGCGTCGCCCCGAGCCGCAGCAGCTCGGCCACCGCCGCCACCTGCACCGCGAAGAGCGCGTTCACCACCAGCTTGGTCGTCGCGCCGGCACCGAGCGCGCCGACATGATGCGCCGCGCCGCCGAGGACCGCGAGCAGCGGCTGCGCGCGCGCGAACGCCGTCGCGTCGCCCACCAGGTGCACCAGCTGCCCGGCCTCGGCCTGCGGCCGCGATCCCACCACCGGCGCATCGAGCAGCGTCGCCCCGCGTGCCGTCACCGCCGCGCCGAGCGTGGCGATCCACGCCGGCGTGACGGTGCTCGACTCGAGCGCGATCGCATCCGCGCCGAGACCGGCCAGCGCACCATCGCGATGCACCGTGCTCGCCGGCATGGCGCCATCGGCGGCGGCGGCGTCATGACCGAACCAGACCGTACGCGACGCCGCATCGTCGCGCACCATCGACAGCACCACCGCCGCGCCGGTCGCCGCCTCGCGC
>JALOPO010000489.1 GCA_025453855.1 Gemmatimonadaceae bacterium | reverse complement strand
AGCGACGGGAGCTGCTGCGCCACCGCCGCCAGCGAGGCGCCGCTCGACCCGCCGATGAAGATCCCCTCCTCGCGCGCCGCGCGCCGCGCCATCGCGAAGGCGTCCTCCTCGCTCACCTGGATCGTCCCGTCGAGCACCTCGCGATG
This sequence comes from Gemmatimonadaceae bacterium, assembly GCA_025453855.1. GTDB lineage: Bacteria > Gemmatimonadota > Gemmatimonadetes > Gemmatimonadales > Gemmatimonadaceae > JALOPO01. Next base: position 3,304 of record JALOPO010000489.1, on the reverse strand, counting down.
CAGGTTCGCCGGCACGAAGCCGGCGCCGATCCCCTGCAGCTTGTGCGGCGAGTGCGTGCCGCCGCCGATCACCGGGCTCTTGGCCGGCTCCACCGCGTAGACCTTGATGTCGGGCATCGCGCCCGCCTTGAGCACCTGCGCCACGCCCGTGATGTGCCCGCCCGTCCCCACGCCGGTGATCATCGCATCGAACGGCTCGGCGAAGTCGTCGAGGATCTCGCGGGCGGTCGTGCGCACGTGCACGTCGATGTTGGCCGGGTTCTCGAACTGCTGCGGGATCCACGCGTCGGGATGCTGCGCGGCCAGCTCCTGCGCGCGCGCGATCGCCCCCTTCATGCCGAGCTCCCTGGGCGTGAGCTCGAGCTCCGCGCCGTAGGCCGCCATGATGCGCCGCCGCTCGATGCTCATGCTCTCCGGCATGCAGAGGATGAGCCGGTAGCCCTTCACCGCGCACACCAGCGAGAGCCCGATCCCGGTGTTCCCGCTCGTCGGCTCGATGATCACCGTCCCCGGCCGGATCACGCCGCGCTGCTCGGCGTCCTCGAGAGCTTCATCCAGACCTCCACCCGGTCGCCGAAGAGGCGCGAGAGGCGCACGTGCGGCGTGCGGCCGATGACGTCGAGGATGCTGGTGGCGCGCATGCGGTCGCTCCGGAGCGGGTGAGGACGGGATCGGGATCGAACGATACCGGCGCGGCGTCGTGCGGGGTCCGAACCCGGTCAGGCCTGCTCGTCGCGCTGCCCGCCGGTCAACACCGACCCCGGCGGGACGCTGCGCGTGAGCCAGCTGTTGCCGCCGATCACGCTCCCGCGCCCGATCACCGTGTCGCCGCCGAGGATCGTCGCGTTGGCGTAGATCACGACGTCGTCCTCGATCGTCGGGTGGCGCTTGGCGGCGGCCATGCTCTTCTCCACGCGCAGCGCACCCAGCGTCACCCCCTGGTAGAGGCGCACGTCGTCGCCGATGTGCGCCGTCTCGCCGACCACCACGCCCGTGCCGTGATCGATCGCGAACCGCTCGCCGATCACCGCCCCCGGATGGAGGTCGATGCCGGTGCGCTCGTGCGCCCACTCGGTCATGAGGCGCGGGATGATCGGCAGCTGCGCGCGGTAGAGCGGATGCGCCAGGCGATGGCAGGCGATGGCGAGGAAGCCGGGATACGCGACGATCACCTCGTCGACGCTCGTCGCCGCGGGATCCATCTTCCACGTCGCCTCGGCGTCGGCGAAGAGCCGCTCGCGCGTGGCCGCGAGCGTGTCGACCCAGAGCGCGGTGACGGCGGTGGCGCGATGGCCGTCGCCCGTGATCGCGGCCACGAGGCGGTGGAGCGTGGCGCGCACGGCGTCGAACTCGGTGCGCACGCGGGCCGGGTCGCAGCCGCTGGCGTCGGGGGCGGCATGCGGGAAGAGGAGCGCGAGCGTGGCGCGCAGCCACTCGCGCACCTGCTCGTGCACGCGCGGCGGGAGGCGGTACGCGGCGCGATCGGCGCGCAGCCGGTCGAGGAAGGCGTCGAGGGCCGGGTCGGACATCGGGACAAAGCTACGCGCGGGCCACAGATTGGCGGGCATGCCACCCGCCGCCCCGCGCCCTGCGCGCCCCGCCGCCGTCGTCCCGCTCGTGCTCTCCCTCCTCGCCGCCTCGCCGCCGACGATCCTCGGCGCGCAACCGGCGCCCTGTGTGCCCGCGACGCCACGCGCCGACGCGGGGAGCGGCTCGGTCCGCGACTTCCTCGCGGCGCCGTTCACCGAACAGCTCGTGGCCTCGGGCGAGGGGCGCACGATCGCGTGGGTGACGACCAGCGACGGGCGGCGCGCGGTGCGGATCGCCACGCCCGGGGCGGCAGACGGGGGGTGGCGCGTGCGCACGCGCTGGACGTCGTGCGACGACGATGGACAGGAGATCACGGAACTCGCCGTCTCGCGCGATGGCGCGCGGCTGGTCTGGGTGCGCGGTGGCGCGCCCAATCGTGCGGGCGAGACGCCCAACCCGACGAGCGATCCGCGCGGCGTCGAGCGCGCCATCTGGCTTGCCGACACCAGCGAGGCGGCGCCCCGTCGTGTCGCGGCGGGTGCCTCGCCCGCGCTCTCGCCCGATGGCACACGCCTCGCCTTCATCGCCGGCGGCGCGCTGCAGCATCTCGCGCTCGACGATGCGACGGCGACGCCGGTGAAGCTGGCCATGCGCGGCACGCCGGGCGACGTGCGCTGGTCGCCCGATGGCACGCGCCTCGCCTTCGCCAGCGATCGCGGCACGCATCGCATCGTCGGCCTCTACGAGCTCGCCACGCAGCGCATCACCTGGCTCGAGCCGAGCACCGATCGTGACCTGGCGCTCGCCTGGTCGCCCGACGGGCGCCAGCTGGCATGGGTGCGCGTGCCGTCGATCGTGGCCGGCGCGCCGATCTTCGTGCCGCAGCGCCGCGCCGACGTGCCGTGGGCGCTCATGGTCGCCGACGTGGCGAGCGGGCGCGTGACGCGCCCGTTCGTCGCCGACACCGGGCGCGGGAGCGCCTGGCAGCCGTTCGAGGGGAGCGCGGCGCTGCACTGGGCGTGGGATGCGCGCTCGATCATCGTGCCGTGGGAGAAGGATGGCTGGCTGCGGCCGTGGCGCATCCCGCTCGACGGCGGTGCGCCGCGCGCGCTCACCACCTGCGCCTGCGAGGCGGGCTACGTGGCGATGGAGCGCATCGGCATGGGCGAGCTCCGAGGCCCCGATCACGTGCTGCCCGTGACCGCTATCGCGCCTGGCGACTGCCGACGCTCGCCGACGGCGCGCCGCAACCGATCGATCGCGGCGACGCGGGGTCGTACGCGGCGGTGCCGATCCGCGGCATCGGGATCGCCTTCCTGCGCATCACGCACGACACGCCCGCGCAGGTGCACGTGGCCGAGGGAGCGCGCGTCTCGCGGCTCGCGGGGCAGGAGCTCCCGGCCGCGTTCGCGGCCGTGCGCGCGCGGCAGGTGGTGCCGCAGGCGATCACGCTCCGCGCCGCGGACGGCGTGACGACCTACGGCCAGCTCTTCGTCCCCGCGACGCTGCGCAGCGGCGCGAAGGCGCCGGCGATCGTCTTCATCCACGGCGGGTCGCGGCGGCAGATGCTGCAGACCTGGCACCCGCTGCGCTACTACCACGCCACCTACGCCTTCAACCAGTGGCTCGCGAGCCGCGGCTACGTGGTGCTCTCGCTCAACTACCGCAGCGGCACCGGCTACGGCCTCGACTTCCGCGAGGCGCTCGACTACGGCGCCACCGGCGCCAGCGAGTACCGCGACGTCGAGGCGGCCGGCGCCTACCTCGCCGCGCA
>JALOPO010000488.1 GCA_025453855.1 Gemmatimonadaceae bacterium | reverse complement strand
TCGGCGCGCTCGCCGACCATCGCCTCCACCGGATCGCCCGGTGCCACGTAGAGCAGGAGGAAGACGGCGACGAGGACGCCCGCCAGCGTGGGGATCGCGAGCAGCAGGCGCCGGAGGGCCCAGTTCACCGCTGCGTGCGGTCGATCGAGACGGCGGTCATGCGCTGTCCGTTGAAGACCGTGGGCGCCATCCAGTTCTTCACCCACGGCTGGACGGCGTAGACCTCGCTGTAGAAGAAGAGGAAGAGCATCGGCGCCTGGTCGAACGCGAGCTGGTCGGCGCGGCGGTAGAGCGCGGTGCGGATCGCGTCGTCGCGCTCGCCGCGGGCGGCGGTGACGAGGCTGTCGTACTGGCGATCCTTGAAGAACGAGACGTTCCCGCCGACGCCGGCGTTGCTCGAGTGCAGCAGCGGGAAGAGGAAGTTCTCGGCATCGGGATAGTCGGCGTACCAGTCCTTGAGCACGAGATCGGCCTCGCCCTTGCGCGCCGCCTCGCGCAGGCTGGCGGACTCGCGCTGCACGAGCGTGACGGTGATCCCGCCCTGCTGCAGGTAGCCCTGCAGCGCCTGCGCGAGGCGGGCGATCGTCGTCTCCTGCGAATGCCAGAGCTCGAGCGTGATCCCGTTCGGGTGACCGGCCTCGGCGAGGAGACGCTTGGATTCGGCGGGGTCGAAGCGGTACGGCCGGCGTGCGGTGTCCGCGCCGTCGAGCGAGGGGGGAATGACGCCGGCCGCGGGACGGCCGCGGCCGCCGAGGAGCTGCTTCTGGAGCGCGGCCGCATCGACGGCGTGCGAGAGCGCGCGGCGCACGCGCACGTCGGCCAGCGGTCCCTTCTGCGTGTTGATCGCGACGTAGAAGAGGCGGAGCGCCGGGGCCGACTGGAGGAGCGCCTTGCGCTCGTCGGTCTCCTGCCACTGCCGCGTCTCGGCGTCGGGGATGTAGAGCAGGTCGACGTTGCCGGCCTCGAACTCGGCGACCGCGGTGCTCGGTTCGGGGATGATGCGCGCCACGAGCGTGTCGACCTGCGGCGCGTCGCCCCAGTAGGTCGTGTTCTTCACGAAGCGCAGGTAGTCGTCGTGCTTCCACTCGACGAAGCGCCACGGCCCGGTGCCCACCGGATGCTCGGCGAAGTCGGGCGGGAGCTTCTCGGGGACGATGGCGGTGACCGGCATCGCGAGGAGCTTCGGGAAGATCGCGAGCGGCTCCTCGAGCGTGACCTGGAGCACCGAGTCGCCGATGGTACGCAGGCCGGCGATGGTGCGCGCGCGGCCGTCGGCGAAGGCGCGCGCGCCGAGGATCGGGTAGAGCGGCCAGCCGCGTCCGCCCTTGGTGGCCGGATCGAGGACGCGTTGCCAGCTCGCGACGACGGTGCGCGCGGTGAACGGCTGCCCGTCGTGGAAGCGCACGTTGGGGCGCAGGCGGAAGCTCCAGGTGCGCCCGTCGGCGCTGGTGCTCCAGTCGAGCGCGAGCGCGGGCTCGATGCGTGCGTCGGGGGCGAAGCGGGTGAGCCCCTCGAAGAGGTAGCTCACGGCGCGCCCGGTTGGGACGTCGGTGGAGCGCGCGGGGTCGAGCGAGCGCGGGTCGTAGGTGTCGCGCGAGTCGACGAGCGCACCACGTTTGGGCGACGCATCGGCGCCCGCGCAGGCGATGGTGACGGCGAGCGGCGCGACGAGGGCGGCGCGTGTCGCGAGGCGCCGGACGATGCTGCGGAACGGACGTGGCATGGCGGGGTCAGGAGCAGTGGCGCGGCCGCCGGACGGAGGAAGCGGGCCGGCGCCCGACGACATGGGCTAACCCGTTGTCATGCTTGCGTGTACATCGTTGACACCGACCGCGACGGGCGTGAAGTTACGCGGTCGCCCGACCCCCAGCCAGCGGGCCGTGCACGCGCGCGCGATGCCGCGCGCCTGCTCCGCCTCGTGCGCTCGTGCCCGAACCCTCCATCGTTGCCCGCACTCCTGCGCCGTTCTCGCGTCCCGATGGTTCCGCGACGGCCCGGTGACGTGCATGCGCGCCTCGTCGCGCTGGCCTGTGCCTTCGCCATCGGCGCGACCCCGCTCGTCGCGCAACGCGACGCGTGCGACATCGGCGAGCTCGAGGTGCGGAGCATCGAGTTCCGCGGCAACCGCGCCCTGGCCGACGGGCAGCTGACGAGCGTGATCGCGCTCACGGCCAGCGACGTCGCGCGGCGCATCCCGGGCGTGGGGCGCTGCGGGAGTCCGTCGCTGGTGGCGATCGACCGGGCGCGGCTCGTGCTTTTCTATCGGCGGCGCGGCTTTCCCGACGTGCAGGTGGACACGGCGGTGTTTCGCGATGCGCGGGCGATGTCGTTGCGCTTCGACATCCGCGAGGGGCGTGCGACGCGCATCGACACGCTGGCCGTGGACGGACTCGAGGCGGTGGCCGAGGCGGGGGCGATCGCGCGCGATCTTCCGGTGCGTCGTGGGGGCGCGTTCGACCAGTATCTCGTGGAGGCGTCGCGCGACACCTTGCGCCGCCGCCTCGCCGATGCCGGTCGCCCGTTCGCGCAGATCT
>JALOPO010000487.1 GCA_025453855.1 Gemmatimonadaceae bacterium | reverse complement strand
CTGGCGCGCCTCGCCGTCCGGCATCCGCGCGTGCGCTTCGTGCTCGCGCACATCGGCGGCGGCGGCGACTGGGCGCACACGAATCCCGCGATCGTCGACGTCCCGAACATCTTCCCCGACCTGAGCGGGAGCGGCGTCGATCGCGGGATGCTCGATGCCGCGCTCGAGGTGCTCGGCCCCTCGCGACTGCTCTGGGCGTGCGACCTCACGCTCTGCACCGGGCTCGCCAAGCTGCGTGCGCTCGCGCACACGGGCATCACCGTCGAGGCGCTCGACGACATCTGCTGGCGCAACGCGGTGCGGCTCTTCCCGGCGGGGGCGCTCGGCCTCGACGCGCAGGGGCACACCCTCGCCGCCGCCGCCGCATGACGCGCGACCCGATGACTTGGCCCGTGGACACGCAGGCGTGGATCGGGCCCTATCCGTTCCGCGAGCTCCCGCATCCCGAGCCCGACGCCCTCGTGCGCGTGCTCGAGCGCGAGCGCATCGGTGCGGCATGGGTGGGGGCGATGGCGGCGCCGTGGCATCGCGATCCGTCGCCGAGCAATGCGTGGCTGCGCGCGCAGCTCGCGCGACATGCGGAGGTGCTGCACGCCGTGCCGTGCGTGCGCCCCGACTGGCCGGGATGGGAGCGCATCCTCGACGAGGCGGTCGCGCGTGGCGAGCCGGCGGTCTGCACCTATCCCATGCAGCAGGGGATCGCCGCCACCGGCGACACGCTGCCGGCGCTGGCACGGGCCTGCGCGGTGCGCGGGCTCGTGGTGCGCCTCACGGTCCGGTTCGAGGACCTGCGGCAGCGGCATGCGCTCGACACGGCGGGCGACCTCACGGCGGCGCACGTCCGGGCGCTGGTGCGCGCCGATCCGCGCGTGCACGTGGTCGTCGGTGCCGCCAGTGCGGAGCTCATCGCGGAGACGCACTGGTCGCTGACGCCTGGCGAGCAGGTGCGCTGCTGGTGGGACTGGGCGTGGCTCTGGGGGCCGCCCGAGGACCGGTTCGCGGCGCTGGTGCGAAGCATCGGCGCCGACCGGTTCGTGTTCGGCGGGCACTGGCCGCTGCGTCTGGTCCAAGCCCCCGTCGCGGTGGCCGAGCTCGCCTCAACTGATTTGCCTGCAGCCACGTACACGTCCGGCGCCGCGATCGTGGCGGCGGCGCGGTCGGCCGCGGTCCAAGGTGCGGTCCGATCGGGGCCGCCGGTGATGCCGGCCGGCGGTGCGCCGTGATGGCGGCGTCGGCACGGAACCCGGGTCCGCCAACCGTCGTTCGCTCCGCAGAAAACCGGACGGGGCTGCTCGCCCCACCCGCCGGGGTCGGTAACCGTCCAAGATGTTGTCGTTGCGAAAGCTACGCGTTCGCGGCGGGTTGCATGCACGGTCGGGGCGGGTTTTCTTATGCGCTGTTTCGGGGCTCCTTGTGAACTGGTTCACAAGCGGCGCCGGCACGGGCGTTGTCGGACTTCCACCAGGTCTCACCGCATGAGCAAGCGGAAGCAGTGGGCAGCCATCCCCGCGTTCTTCGTGGTCGCCGCGATCGCGGCCGGGCTGTCGGCCTACAGCGGCGCCACGGCGCGGGCGGCCGACGCCGCCCAGGCGCCCGCCGCCAGCAGCCCACTCGCCTACCCGTCGGGCACGGGGCCGGCCTGGCAGGGGCTCGAGGGGGTGCGCAACAACACCGAGGCCCAGGCGCTCCCCAAGATCACCAAGGACTCGGGGCTCAAGCTCGACCCCGACAAGGGGCCGTGGGGCTACCAGGGCGCGAGCTCCCCGCAGGGGCGCTCGCCGGAGCAGCCGGTCGCCTTCCCGCACCCGCAGCACGTGCAGAAGCTCGGGATGAACTGCACCTATTGCCACTACTCGGCGGGCAAGGCGAACGACCCAGGACTGCCGAGCGTCGCCACCTGCATGGGGTGCCACACGCTGGTCGCGGCCAACAGCCCCGAGATCAAGAAGCTCGCCGGCTACTACGCCAAGAAGCAGCCCGTGCCCTGGGAGCGCATCCACAAGGTGCCGGAGTACGTGCACTTCCCGCACTCGCGCCACGTCAACGCGGGCGTGACCTGCCAGAGCTGCCATGGTGAGGTGCAGCAGATGAAGCAGGTGTTCCAGTACGCCTCGCTGAACATGGGCTGGTGCGTGAACTGCCACATCGAGCGCAAGGCGCGCTACGACTGCAGCACCTGCCACTACTGATGTGCCCGGCGTCAAGCGCCGCGACTTCCTGAAGATCCTCGGGGCCGGGACCGCGGCCACCGGTGCCGTCGGCTGCAACACGGACTATGTGCGCAAGCTCATTCCGTACGTGCAGAACCCCGATGCCACCGTCCCGGGCGTCTCCAACTACTTCGCCAGCACCTGCCGCGAGTGCAGCTCGGGGTGCGGCATCCTGGTGGAGACGCGCGAGGGGCGCGCCATCAAGGTCGAGGGGAACCCGTTCTCCGAGTTCAACAAGGGCGCCGTCTGCTCCAAGGGGCTCGCGAGCGTGCAGGGGCTCTACAACCCCGACCGCTTCCGCACGCCGATGGCGCGCAAGAACGGCAAGCTCACGGCGATCACGTGGGACGAGGGGCTGCAGACGCTCGCGCAGAAGCTCGGCGAGGTGCGGAGCCGCGGGCAGGCGGGGAACGTCGTCTTCGTGAACCAGCACGAGGCGGGCTCCTTCCCGGCCTTCCTCGACCAGTGGCTCGCCGCGTACGGCATGCCGTCGCACATCAGCCACGACGCCGACGCGCCGCACGCCGCGATCGCCGCCCATCGCCAGGCCTACGGCGTGGCGTGGCCGACCTTCGACTTCGACGCCGCGCGCACGATCGTGAGCTTCGGCGCCGACTTCCTCGACGGCTGGGGCCCGCAGGTCCCGCTGCAGCTCGCGTGGGCCGATGCCCGCGCGAAGCTCGACGGCGCTCCGCGCGCCTACTACGTGGGGGCGCGGCGCTCGCTCACGGGGCTCAATGCCGACGTCTGGATCGCGGCGCGGCCCGGCTCCGAACTCGCCATCGCGCGCTTCCTGCGCGGGCAGGGGACGGCGGCCGAGGTGAGCGCGCTGGCCGACGTCTCGGTCGAGATCCTCGAGGCGTTCAAGGCCGACGTGACGCGTGGGCCGTCGCTCGTGCTCGCGGGCGGCAGCAGTGCCGATGCGATGGAAGTGGCGCTCGAGTGCGCGGAGCTCAACAAGCAGCTCGGCAACGTGGGCGTGACGGTGAAGACGGCGCAGCCCCTCGGCATCTACGAGCGTCTCGACGCGCCGTCGGTGCTGCGCGAGGCGGCGACGCGCATGGCCGCGGGGACGGTGCCGCTGGCCTTCGTGCGTGGCGCGAACCCGGTGCACGGCATGCCGGCGGCGTTCAAGTTCGCCGACGCGTGGAAGAAGGTCGGCTTCCGCGTCTCGTTCACGAACGTCCCCGACGAGACGACCGAGCTCGCCGATCTCATCCTCCCCGATCATCACGGGCTGGAGAGCTGGGGCGACGCCGAGCTCACGCCGAACACGCTGCACCTGCAGCAGCCCGGCATGGAGCCGGTCTTCGACACGCGGCAGACGGCCGACGTCCTGATCCAGCTCGCACAGAAGGACCAGGCGCTGGCGACGCGCTACGCGGGCGACTACCGCACCTTCCTCGTCTCCCGCTTCCCGGGCGGACAGGCGGCGCACACGCAGGCGCTCGCGAAGGGCGTCGCGACCGGCAACGCGCTGCGCAGCGAGCGCCGCGCCGCCGTCGCGCCGCAGCGGGCGACGCAGGCGATCGACAAGACGCCGGGCGACTACTTCCTCGTCATCTCGCCGTCGCCGCTCCTTGGCACCGGCGCGGGGGCGAACAAGCCGTGGCTGCTCGAGCTGGCGGATCCCGTCACCAAGCTCGCCTACCAGAGCTGGGTCGAGCTGCACCCGATGACCGCCAGGAAGCTCGGCGCGCGCAACGGGCAGCTGATCGAGGTCAAGACGGCCGCCGGGTCGCTGACGGTGCCCGCCTACGTCTGGCTGGGCATCCGGCCCGACACGATCGCGATGTCGCTCGGCTTCGGGCACCGCTCGATGAGCGGGACGACGTACGATCCCGACACGGACAAGAAGATCCCGTACTACAGCGGCTACGGCCGCTACGCGCAGGACGTCGGCGTGAATGCGGCGACGCTCGTCGGCGCGATCGAGGACGGCGCCGGCGCGCCCGCCTACACGGTGGCCAAGGCGACGGTGCGCGTGCTCGACGAGGAGGTCGACCTCATCACCACCGAAGGCTCGGCGCGGCAGCACTCGCGCGGCATCGGCCAGGCGATGACGGTGGCCGAGCTCCTCAAGCAGCGCGCGGGCGGTGGCGAGAAGGGCCACGGCGCGGGCGGTGAACACGGCGCTGGCGGGCACGG
>JALOPO010000046.1 GCA_025453855.1 Gemmatimonadaceae bacterium | reverse complement strand
TTGGGCGGGATCCCGAAGAACGCCGTCGCCGAGCGCGCGTTGCGCATCATGAGGATGAAGATCCGCTTCCGCCACCGCGCCATGTGCGTCGGCCCGGTGGGGAGCAGGAGCTCGCGGCCGAGGTAGTAGCTCGTGGAGCCGTTGCTGCATACGAGCCCGCTGTTCCGCGCGCTCTTCATGATGTCCTGCACCTGCGGCGTCTGCATGAAGCCGTAGCGCGCGGTCACGCGCCAGAAGCCCATCCCGAGCTCCTGCACGTGCGTGCGTCGCGTGCTCTCCACGTACGGCACCGGCGCCCCCTTCACGCTCAGCAGCACCACCTGCTGGTGCAGCACCTTGTTGTGCTTCAGGTGGTGGAGCAGCACCGGCGGGATGCCGTCCGGGTCCGACGTCATGAAGACCGCCGTCCCGTCCACGCGCACCGGCTCCTTGCGCTTGAGGTCATCGAGCAGGATGTGCGTGGGCAGCTTGCCGGTCTTCATCACCCGCGACAGCCCCTCGCGCCCCGCCTTCCACGTCGTCATGAGCGCGAAGATCCCGCCCGCCACCACCAGCGGCACCCAGCCGCCCTGCAGGATCTTGAGCACGTTCGCGCCGAAGAACGCCAAGTCCACGGCCAGGAAGAGCCCCGCCAGCGCGCCCGCCTGCCACACCGACCAGCGCCAGCGGAGGCGGGCCAGCAGGTAGAAGAGGATCGTCGTGATCCCCATCGTCCCCGTCACCGCGATGCCGTACGCGGCGCCAAGGTTGCTCGAGCTCTGGAAGTACAGCACCACCAGCACGCAGCCGACCGCCAGCAGCGTGTTGATCTCGGGGATGTAGATCTGCCCCTGCTCGCGCGCGCTCGTGTGCACGATCGTCACGCGCGGCGAGTAGCCGAGGCTCACCGCCTGCTGCGTGAGCGAGAAGGCGCCGCTGATCAGCGCCTGGCTGGCCACGATCGCCGCCAGCGTGGCGAGGCCGAGCAGCGGGTAGAGCAGCATGCGCGGCGCCACGAGGTAGAACGGGTTGGTGGCCGCGGCCGGATCGCCGATCAGCATCGCCCCCTGCCCGAAGTAGTTCAGCAGCAGGCAGGGGAAGACGAGCGCGAACCACGCCAGCCGGATCGGCCGCCGCCCGAAGTGCCCCATGTCGGCGTAGAGCGCCTCGGCCCCCGTGACCGAGAGCACCACCGCCCCCAGGATCACGAAGCCGTGCGTCCCGTGCTCGGCCATGAACGCCACCGCATGCGTCGGCAGCAGCGCCGCGAGCACCGCCGGCCGCTCGAGGATGTGCGGGATGCCGAGCGCCGCGATGCTGATGAACCACGTCAGCATGATCGGGCCGAAGGCCTTCCCCACGCGATCGGTCCCGAAGCGCTGCGCCGCGAAGACGCCCACCAGGATCGCGATCGTCACCGGCACCACCGCCTGGGTCAGCGCGGGGGCGATCACGCTCACGCCCTCCACCGCGCCGAGCACCGAGATCGCCGGCGTGATGATCCCGTCGCCGTAGAGCAGCGCCGCGCCGAACAGGCCGAGGACGATGACGAGGTTCTTGAGGCGCAGCCGTCGCGCGCGCTCCTCGTCGTCCATCTCCTTCTCCTCGCGCTGCTCCCACGAGATCCCGCCACCCTTCTGCAGCAGGAGCGCGAGCAGCGCCAGGATCCCGCCCTCGCCGCGGTTGTCGGCGCGCATGATGAACGAGATGTACTTCACGCTCACCACCAGGATGAGCGACCAGACGATCAGCGAGAGCACCCCGACCACGTTCGCGGCCGTCGCCGGCACGCCGTGCGGGCCGTTGAAGCACTCCTTCAACGCGTAGAGCGGGCTCGTGCCGATGTCGCCGTAGACGACGCCGAGCGCGGTCAGCGTGAGGACGGCGAGCCGCTGGCCGGTCGGCGACTCGGGGGCATGATGATGCTCGTGCTCATCGGTCATGCGATGTTCGCCGGTGTAGGCGGGGATGCCGGTGCCCGACGTGGCGGCACTCGACGCGCGCGCAGCATCGGCGCGCGGGGGAGCAGGGCTCCCGGAATTCGGAGGCTCCGTCTCCCCGGACTGCTCCGGGGCCGGCGTCGCCGAGGATGTGGCGGAAGGCTGGGTCATACGGGGGGCCGTCGACCGGACGAGCCGATCGCGGCACGACGGGGAACGGGCGCGCGGCGGGTGCCGGCGTGCCCACACGAGCCACGCCCCGGCAACACGGAGTGCGCACCGGGGCGAGGGCTGCCCGGAAGGTAGTGCCCCCGGTGGGGCGGGGCAGTAGGGCGCATCCATCGTGCCGCGCCCGCCGTGCATCAGACTCGTCCACCGGTGCATCGCCGGCGGCGAGCGACGCCGCCGCGTGTCAGCGCCCGTCGCCCTGCCGTTGCATCTCGGCCAGCATCGCGTCCCACCGCCCCTGCTGCTCGGGGGTGAGCCGCTGCCGGATCGCGGCCCGCGCCGAGTCGCGCACCGCATCGAGCGCGGGCTGCACGGGCGCCGTGATCTGTCGCATGCGCACGTTGCGCGCGTCGAGGATCGAGTCGATCACCTGCTGCTGCCCCGGCGTGAGCTGCAGCTCCTGGCCGAGGCGCTCGCGCATCGCGCGCTGGTTCCACTTGCGCACGCCGCCCGTGGCGACGAGCGCGCGGTCGGCCGAGAAGCCGAGGACGCCGCCGACCAGCACGGCGCCGAGCAGGAAGAGCATCGCCTGCGCCTTGGGCCGCGGCATCGACCGGTCGCTCCCTCAGTAGCCGAGCAGGTCGCCGAGCAGGTCGCCGCGCGACGCCGCCGGCCGCTGCGGCGCACCATAGGCCGCCGGCGGGCTCTCGACCACCACGTCGTAGGCGAGCTCCGGCTCCACGTGCGAGGCGCGCCACGCGCCCGCGGCACCGATCACCAGCGCCGCCACCGCCGCGGCCACCAGCGCGCGTCGCCACTCCACCATCGGCTCCCACCACGCGGTGCCGTCGCGCTCGCGCAGCGCGCGACCGCCCTCGGCCGTGATGTGCGCCATCACCCGCGCCTCGAGCCCGTCCCAGTACGCCGGGTCGGCGGGGGGACGGAGATGGGCGCGGAGCTGGAGCGTGAGCGCGGGATCGCGATCGTCGTCGTATCGCATGGTGCGGCCTCCTAGGAGGCGGTCGGCCGATGGGGAGCGAGCGCCGCCCGCATGGCGGCGCGCGCATGATGGAGGTCGGAGCGGGCGGTCCCCTCGGGAATGCCGAGCATCTGCCCGATCTCCGCGTGCTTGTACCCCTCCACGTCGTGGAGGACGAGCACCGCGCGCTGTCGTGACGGGAGCGTGGCCAGCGCGCGGTCGAGCGCGCGCCGCAGCTCGTCACCTTCGCCCGGGTCGCGGAATGGCGAGGCGTGCGTCTCCGCCAGCTCGTCGGCGTCGCGCACCTTGCGGCGCCGCGCCAGGTCGAGCGCCGCGTTGCTCACGATCCGGTGCAGCCACGCCCCGAACGGCTGGTCGGGACGGAAGCGATCGAGCGCCTTGAACGCGTGCAGGAACCCTTCCTGCACCGCGTCCTCGGCATCCTCGTGGGTGAGCAGCACGGCGCGGGCGACGGCATACGCGCGCTGCTGGTGCATGCGGACGAGCGCCGAGAAGGCCTGCGCATCGCCGCCCTGGGCCGCGAGCACGAAGGCGCGCTCCGCCTCGCGATCGCTGATCACCGGCGCCGGGCGCAGCACCGTCACCGGCGTCGCCGAGCTCCCCGCCGAGGGATCAGGCGAGCGCACGGGGCGCGTCCGGACGGACGAGCGAACGATGGCGACGGATGAGGGCATGGACTCGGGCTGGGGGCGACTGCTCCCCCAGTACGCGGCGCCCCGGCGCGGCGTTGTCGGTCCGGTCGACGGGCATCACCCGTCGCGGACGGCGGGGCGCGCGCGCGGCCACGGCGCCCGGGCGGGCGAAGCGGCGCGCGCGGGCGCCCGAAGCGCTCGTCGCGCGCACGCGGCCGCGGATGATTCAGTGCGCCTGCGTGGCCGGCGCGGCGGCGGCGCCCTCGTGACCGGCGAAGCGGGCGTTGGTCCACTTCACGACGCCGAGCAGGATCGCGAAGGTCAGGACCGCACCCACGATCAGCCCCGTGAAGGCGGGCTGGCGATCGGACGGCGGTGTCGAATGTGCCATGAGCGGGATCTCGTGAGGATGCGGGCGCGGGGCGACGCGCGAGCGCGCCCCGTGCGCCGCGTGTGGGTCAGGCGACGCGGACCGAGGTCATCGCGTCGTTGGCGACGATCTTCTGCACCACGTCGAAGCCGCTGGTGACCTTGCCGAAGACCGTGTGCACGCCGTTCAGGTGGCGCGTGCTGTTCTTGTCGAGGACGATGAAGAACTGGCTCCCGCCCGTGTCCTTGCCGGCGTGCGCCATGGAGAGCGAGCCGTCCTCGTGCGTGCGCGGATTGCCCGCCGTCTCGCACTTGATCTGGTAGCCGGGGCCGCCGGTGCCGATGCGGCGATCGCCCTCGGGGAGGTCGCGCGAGAGCGGGTCGCCGCCCTGCACCACGAAGCCCGGGATCACGCGGTGGAACTTCACGCCATCGTAGAAGCCGTCGTTGGCGAGCTTCTCGAAGTTGGCGACGGTGGTCGGGGCGTCGGCGTCGTAGAGCTCGGCGACGATGGTCCCCTTGGTGGTCTCGAACGTAGCGGTCTTCGCCACGGTGGCTCCGGGATCGGGTCGAACGGCGCCGGCCCCCGATCGGGGCGGCGCCAGGTGGCCGACAATCTAAGCGGGGGCCGCCGCAGGTCGGCGCGATGGCGCCCGTGCCGCCGCGCCCGCGGGTGGCCTAGGCGTCGGCCGCGACGGGCGGCGCCGAGGGGCACATCGCCCGCAGCGCGCACGCCCCGCACTTCGGCAGCCGCGCCTCGCACACCCGACGGCCGTGCCAGATGAGCAGGTGGCTGAACACCGTCCAGTGCTCGCGCGGGATGATCGCCATCAGCGCCCGCTCCACCTTCACCGGATCGGTCTCGCGGGTCAGGCCGAGACGGATCGCGAGGCGGCCGACGTGCGTGTCGACGACGACCCCCTCGTCGATGCCGAACGCGTTGCCGAGGACGACGTTGGCCGTCTTGCGCCCCACCCCGGGGAGCGCCGCCAGGTCGTCCATCGACGCCGGGATCGCGCCCGCGTGCCTCGCCACCACGGCCTGCGCCATGCCGACGAGGTTCTTCGCCTTGGCGCGGAAGAAGCCGGTGCTCTTCACCAGCTGCTCGACCTCCTCGAGCGCCGCACCGGCGAGCGCCGGCGCATCGGGATAGCGCGCGAAGAGCGCCGGCGTGGTGAGGTTCACCCGCTTGTCGGTGCACTGCGCGCTCAGGATCGTGGCCACCGTGAGCTCGTACGGGTCGCGGAAGTCGAGCTCGCAGTGCGCGTCGGGATGGAGCGCGAGGAGTGCGTCGACGAGCGCTCGCGCGTGAGCCCGCAGCGCCTCGCCCTTGAGCAGCGGGAAGCGCGTGCGCAGCACGATCGCCTTCGACGACGCGCGCCCGCGCTCGGCCGCCTTGCGCGCCTTCGACGGGCGTGCCGTCTCGCGCACCACTGCCCCCGGCGCGGTGCGTGCGCCGCGCGGGCCGGCCACGCGCGACGACGACGTGCTCGATGCCGCCGTGCGGGCGGTCGCCGTGCGTGAGGCCGTGCGCGACGCCGCGCGTGCCGAAGGCCGGGCCACCGCCAGCGGCTGCCGCGCCGCCCCGCTCGCGCGCCGGCTCATGCCGGTTGCAGCGCGGCCGCCCGCCGACGCCGCGCGAAGGCGAGCACGTCGTCGCTGTCGCGCGTGTTGAGCACGTCGCCCGCCTCGAGCCACCCCTTCCGCGCCATGTCGATGCCGAGCGTGACGTTGTCGAGCCCCGCCAGCGAGTGCGCGTCGGGGCCGATGACGATCGTCGCGCCGGCATCACGCGCAGCGCGACACCAGCGCCAGTCGAGATCCAGGCGATGCGGGTCGGCGTTGAGCTCCACCGCCACGCCGCGCGCCGCCGCGTGCGCGAGCACCGTCGGCATGTCGAGCGCATACGGCTCGCGCGTGAGCAGCAACCGCCCGGTCGGGTGGCCGAGGATCGTCACGTGCGGATCGTCGAGCGCCTTGCAGACGCGCTCCGTCATCTGCGCCGCGTTCAGCCCGAAGCGCGTGTGCACGCTCGCGATCACGTAGTCGAAGCGGTCGAGCACCGTGGCGTCGTAGTCCACGCGCCCGCACGGGAGGATGTCGGCCTCGATCCCCTTCAGCACGCGGGCCCGCGCACCGCCGGCCGCGTTCACCGCATCGATCTCGTCGTGCTGGCGCCGCACGTCCTCGGCCGAGAGGCCGCCCGCGTTGAGCGCAGAGCGCGAGTGGTCGCTGATGCCGAGGTAGCGCCAGCCGCGCGCGTGCGCCGCGCGGGCGAGCGCGTCGATCGACGAGCCGCCGTCGCTCCACGACGAGTGGCAGTGCAGGACGCCGCGCAGCGCGGGGAGCTCGATGAGGTGCGGCAGCGTGCCCTCGGCCGCGGCCTCGACCTCGCCCGCCCCCTCGCGCAGCTCGGCCGGCACGTGCGCGAGCCCGGCGAGCGCGTAGAGCGCCGCGTCATCGGCGAGCATCATCGACGTCCCGCTCGCGTCGCGCAACTCGCCCCCCTGCACGCGCACGCCACGCTCGGCGAGACGTGCGAGCACCGACCGGACGTGCTCGTCGCTCCCTGTGGCCCGCCAGGTCGCGAGCACGAGCTGCGCGCGCGGCACGCACTCCACGCGCGCCGTCGTCGCGTCGGCGAAGTGGAGCGTCACGCTCGCGGTCGCGATCCCGTGTGCCGAGGTGACGCCGCGCAGCGCGGCGATGCGCGTGGCCACCTCCACCGGCGGCCGCGTGCAGGCGACCACCAGGCGCAGCTCGGTGATCGTCTCGCGGCGGCGCGCCACGTCGCCCGCGATCCGGCACGACGCCACGCCGTCGAGCGCCACGATGGCCTGCGACAGTCGCGCGGCCTCCGCGTCGGCGTGCGGGAGGAGCACCGGGGCGCCGGTGGCGCGCAGCTGCGCGATCGCCTTGCGCACGCGATCGGCGGTCCGCGCGCCGAAGTGCGGGAGCGCCGCCACGCGGCCGTCGCGTACCGCCTCCTCGAGGTCGGCGAGCGTCGACACGCCCAGCCCGGCATGCAGCCGGTGGAGCGTGACGGGGCCGAGGCCGGGAACGCGCAGCAGCGCCTGCAGCCCCTCCGGTGTCTCCTCGCGCAGGTGATCGAGGAGCGCGCTCTCGCCCGTCGCGACGAGGTCGGCGAGCACCGCGGCCACGAGCGGATCGGCATGGGCGGGTGACGGCGCCAGCGGGCGCACGCCGCCCTGCGACAGCTCGCGGGCGACGGCCAGGAAGGCGGCCGTCGTCGCATCGTCGTGTCCGCCGAGCTGGCGCAGCGTGGCGATCTCGGTGAGCACGTGGGCCGCGGCGCGCGATTCCATGGCCGAACGATAGCCGTTCCGGCGGCGCGCCGCGTCCCGAATCCGGTGCGGCCAGCCGGCCGATGCGGGGGGCGTCCCCTACTCGGGCGGCCGCCCCCGCCGCTCCTCGACGCCGGCCGACGCCACCACGCGGGCGACCAGGTCGTGCAGCTGCGCCTCGGTCGAACGGAGCTCCTCGGCCGCCGCGTCGGCGTCGAGCACGCCGCTCTTCATCGAGACCGCCACCTGGTTCAGGTAGCGCACCTTGCCGAGCAGCTCGTCCACCTGGTGGCGCAACCGCAGGAAGCGCCGCTTGTCGGCGAGCGCGCGCTGCAGCCGCGCGTGGAGCTCGTCGAGCGTGAGGGCGCGCGCGAGGCGATGCACGTCCTCGGGGGTGCGTCCGGGGAGCATGCCGCGATCGGGCATCGCCAGCGCGTCGGTGGTGCCGTCGCTGAACCAGACGGTGCCCACGTGCTCCACGCCGTCGAACTCGATGCGCAGCCGCACGTCGTACGCCACGCCCCCGTGCGGGAGGACGGCGAGGAGGAGCGTCGAGGTGTGCGGCGGGTCGAGGTGCGGCATCAGTGCGGCAGCGAGTGCAGGAAGGCGGCGAGCGCGTCACGGAGCGCCGTCGGCTGCTCAACGTAGGGGACATGGCCGCATCCCGCGAGTTCGACGTACCGCGCACCGATCGCCCCGGCCGTGGCCTGCGCGCTCGCGGCGGGGATCGGGTCGGCATCGCCGTGCACGACGATCGCCGGCACGCGGAGCGACGGCAGCGCGGCGAGGAGCGCCGGCCCATCGACGCTCGCCCACGTCGACTGCTGCACGCGCCCCGTGACGCGGAACGGCGTGAGGTCGCGCGCCTTCGCCGGGTCGGCGAAGTAGCCGGCGACGCTCAGCTCGAAGGCGCGCTGCCGGTGCGCCGCCGGATCGCGCTCGCGCAGCCCCGACGCGTGCAGCTCGGCGCGCAGCGCCGCGATCGCCGGCGACAGCTGGCGGCGCTGGAACTCGGCATCGAAGCGCGCGCGGTCGTCGGGGAGGTACGGCGCCGGCGAGACGAGGAGCATCCACGGCGGCACGACGAGATCGTGCGCACCCTGCGCCGCCGCCACCGCGACGTGCAGCGCGAGCAGCGCCCCCCACGAATAGCCGGCGATCGGCGCCCCGACGATTCCGAGTTCGCGCTGCACCGCCGCGCAGTCGGCGACATGCATGTCGACGGTGACCGGCGCCGGCGCATCCGTCTTCGACCGTCCGCCACCACGCTGGTCGTGGAAGACGAGCTCGAAGCCACGCCCGAGCTCCGCGAGCATGAGCAGCTGCGGCAGCAGGTAGTCGTGCGACGCGCCGGGCCCGCCATGCAGCACGTGCAGCGCCGGCCGCGACGGATCGCCATGGCGGCACCAGTAGAGCGGCACCTCGGTGCTGGTCGTGAATCCTTCGGCGCGTGGCGGCGGCACGGGCGGCATGCGCGCAATCCTAATGAACGCATGCGGGCATGCCCACCATTCTCTCCGTCCTCCGGTTGTCCCCGTTCCTCCGTTCTCCACGGCTGTTCGCGATCGCGCGGGACTGCCGGAAAACGGAGGAACGGAAACGACCGGAGGACGGAGACATC